>DAORCZ010000390.1:0-7427 GCA_035345735.1 Pseudomonadota bacterium
AGGCGGCCCCGTCGCTGCCCGATGAGCTGAGGAGCGGGCTGAGCGTCCTGCCCAGCCAGCCTGCGGCCGCCGCCAGCGAGCACAGCGAAGTCACAGCGCAGGACCCGCCTGCCGCGCAGGCCGCGGCCGACCACGGCACGGAGATCAAAGTCCAGGCGGCGCGACACGGGCTGCACGAAAGCGTCTGGCTACCGCTTCTGTCAGGCGCTCCTGGCGGGGGCCAGGCGCCGCTCGGGCAGCTGACGATCTTTTCCCGTCGCTGTGACGACACGGATGGGTCGCTGGGCGCTCTGCACGCCGCTGCGCTGGCCCTGCTGGGCGAGCTTCGCCAGGACCCGCGCTTCCCGCCGGGGATGGCTGATGAAGCGGGCCGAGAGGCGGCGGCTCGCAACCTCAGCAAGCTGCTGGCGAACGCGCTGCACCTGGCCCGCTTGGCCATCGAGTCGCAGCAGGCCCTGCACGAGCTACAAGCCAGCGAAGAGCGCTTCCGCCAGCTAGTCGAGGGCATGCGCGACCATGCGGTATTTCTGGTCGATCCCACGCTGCACATCCGGGCCTGGAGCCCGGGGGCGGCCCGCATTTTTGGGTACTCCTCGACGCAGATTCTGGGAGCACATGCCAGGCGCCTGCTGCCCCCCGCAGACCGGACTGCCCTGCTGGCACGCTCGCTGGCGGAGCTTGCCAAGGCCAAGCGCGTCAGTCTGGAAGACTGGGTGCTGCGCGCCGATGGCTCCCAGTTCTGGGCCAGCACGGTGGTGAACGCGCTGTGCGAAGCCAGTGGCGCGATCCGCGGCTATGTCGTCGTCACCAGCGACCTGACCGAGCAGCGCCAGATGGCGCAGAAGCTCTTGCAGGCGCAGCGCCTAGATGCGATCGCGCGCTTGGCCGGCGGCGTCGCGAATGACTTCAACAACCTGCTCTTGATCATCAAGGGCTATGCCGATCTGTTGTTTCCGCTCGTCGCAGAAAACTCGATCAGCAGCGAGGCCATCCTGGCCATTCGCGATGCCGGTGATCGGGCAGCGGCGCTGACCCGGCAGCTTCTGGCCTTTAGCAGCAGCGCCCACGTCATGCCGCGCACCCTGGATCTGAACGCGGCGGTGGAATCCGCGCGACGCATGCTGCAGCGCTTGATGGGCGATGACATCCAGCTGACGACGCAGCTCGATCGCGGGCTGGGCCCGATTCGCTTCGATCCGGCGCAGCTAGATCAGCTGCTGCTAAACCTTGCCGTTCATGCGCGCGAGGCGATGCCTGTCGGCGGAGCGCTGGTCATCGGAACCGAGCGCGTCGCCGTCGATGACAAGACCCCGCTCGACTTCGGAAGCTTGCCCCCGGGGCTCTACGCGCAGCTATCGGTCAAGGACAGCGGGCGCGGCATCTCGGACGATGTGCGCCTGCATCTGTTCGAGCCCTTCTATCGCAACAACCAGAGCAGCGGAGAGATCGGACTCGGGCTCGCCAGCGTGTATGGCATCGTGCGCCAGGCGGGCGGCGCCATCCGCGTCGAGAGCACACCGGCCGACGGGACGACGTTTCGCATCCTCTTGCCGATGCTGCCGGAAGCGACCCGAGCCGCGCAGAGCCGGCAGCCCACCCTGCCGCGAGGCAGCGAGACGATCTTGGTGGTCGAGGAGGACGCAGGGATCCGGCAGCTTATCCACCTGACGCTGCGCATGCTGGGCTACCAGGTCTTGCCCGCGGCAACGGCCCAAGACGGCCTGACCCAGGCCGCGGCCCACCCGGGGCCCCTTCACGTCCTGATCATCGATGCCCGCTTGGCCTCGCAGTCGAATGCAGCGCTGCCGGCCGCGCTGCTGCCCGGACGCCCTCAGCTCAAGGTGCTCATCTTGCGACAGGAGTCCGACGATGCGCTTTTCCACCGCGGAGCCCTTCCCTGCGACTCGCTGTTCCTGGCCTTGCCGTTTACCCCGCAGGCGCTGGCCGGCAAGCTGCGCGAGCTCCTGGAACATCCGCCGGGGCAGCGCCAGGCGCCCTAAATGTGTGAGCTGCCGATTTGTTTACCGCACGATTCATCGCCCGTCGCACTTCTCGCTTGGGCGGCCCCGACGATATCTGCGAAAATTACGTAGGGGCTACCAGCTAACTTATGTGGAGCACACGCATGCCGTACCGCGGGTCGACACAGCTAGCGAACGAAGACATCTGCGGGCCGGGGACTGCGGTGGATGAGCGGGCTTTGGACTGCTACAGCGTCCGCTCGCAGCCGCGGGCTTCCGCGGGACTGGGTAGCGTCTGTGCCAGGTCGCCCTCGCAGCGGGGCGAGAACCTCCCACCTGCTACGCCAGTGGTCGCTGCCCACGCTGGGCTTGACGACATCGCGGTGCTGCGCAGCCGGCTGCGGCGGACCAGCCAGCTGTACACGACGCTGATGGCCTGCGTGCGCATGGGGCAGAGCCCACAGTCCAGAAGCAGCCTGTTTGCCGAAACCTGTCGCATCTTGGTCGAGCACGGCGGCTTTGCCCTGGCCCGCATTGAGGGAGTCGACCGGCCACAGCATCTGCTCGTTCCCGTCGCTGAAGCGGGCATTCGACTGGACGACGGGGGGCCCGGGGAATCGCAGCTCCGAGGCTTTCAGCCCGGCCCCGCCGCCGAGGTCCTGCACAGCGGGCAGACCTATGTCTTTGACGACGTGGCTGCCAGCAGTCACAGCCCGGCTTGGCGGCAGGCCATGCTGCACGCCGGCCTGCTCTCTGGGGCGGCGCTGCCGATTCGTCTGGGCGCGGACATCCCCTTCATCCTGTTCGTCTACAGCCGCGAGAGCGCCAGCTGTCCGCCCGAAGTCGTCGAGCTTCTGCAGAGCATTGCCGACGGAACAAGCCTGATGCTGGCCATCGCCGCGCAGGAGGAGAGCCGGCAGCAGGCGGAGCGGGCGGTGCGGGGCAGCGAGCGACAGCTTCAGCTTCTTTTGCGCCATTGCCCGGTGGCGCTGGCGATGTTCGATCGCGACATGCGCTACCTGTACGTCAGTCAGCGCTGGCTGACCGAGTTTGGTCTGGTCGGCCAAGCCGTCATCGGTCGCTTGCACTACGAGCTCTTTCCGAACCTCCCCGCCCACTGGAAGGTGCATCACCAGCGGGCCCTGGCCGGTGAAGTCCTGCGCGAAGCGGCCGTGAGATTCGAGCTGGGCGATGGTCGCGTCGTATGGCTGCGCAGGGAAGTTCGGCCGTGGTACACCGACGATGAAAGCATCGGCGGCTTGGTGATCTATTCCGAAGACATCACCGCGTCCCGACAGGCCGAGGCGGGGCTGCAGCTTCAGAGCGCGGCGCTGGCCGCGGCGGTCAACGCCATGGCGATCAGTGGTGCCGATGGGATCATTGAGTGGGTCAATCCCGCCTTCCTGCGCATCAGCGGCTTTGACGAAAGCGAGCTTCTGGGCAAGTCCCTCCACGAGCTTGTCGACACCGGAGTCCAGGACGCCGCCGTCTATCGCAAGCTCTGGTCGACGATCAGCCAAGGACAGCCCTTTCAGGGGGAGCTCGTCAATCGCCGCAAGGACGGCTCGCAATACAACGAGCTCATGAGCATCACTCCGCTGCGGGACGGAAGTGGTCAGATCTCGCACTACATCGTCATCAAGCAGGACATCTCCGAGCAGAAGCGCCTGGAAGCGCTGCTCCTGCGCACCCAGCGGCTGGAGAGCGTCGGGCGCTTGGCAGGCGGACTGGCCCACGATCTGAACAACCTGCTGATGCCGATGCTGATGGCCCCGCCTGTGCTGCGAATGTTTGTCCAGGACCCGATCGCGCTGGAGTCGCTGGACAGCATCGAGACCTGCGCCCAGCGCGGCGCCAACATCATCCGCCAGCTTCTGACCTTCAGCCGGGGGCAGCCGGGCGTGCAGGTGCCGGTGGAGCTACGTCTGCTGCTGCGCGACATGGCCAAGATCGTCCATGAGGCCTTTCCCAAGAACATCACGCTGCACCAGGCGGTGGCTCGCGAGATCGCGCAGGTGCAGGGGGATGCGACACAGATCCATCAGGTGCTGATGAACCTGTGCGTGAATGCGCGAGATGCCATGCCCGGCGGCGGCAACCTCTCGCTCTCGCTGCAGAACGTCGACGTGTCGGCCGAGCGAGCCGCGGTGCATGGGGTGGCGCCCGGGCTGTATGTCCTTTTGACGGTCGGCGATACCGGCATCGGCATCGCCGAAGCAAACATCGAGAAGATCTTCGATCCGTTCTACACCACCAAGCCCAGTAGCGAGGGAACCGGGCTGGGCCTGTCCACCAGCCTGGGGATCGTGCAAGGACACCACGGCTTCATCGAAGTCGAGAGCACGCTCGGCCGGGGGAGCGAGTTCCGCGTCTATCTGCCCGCTCATGATCTGGGGGCGGCAGGCGCGTCGGCGGCCCCCACGGCAGCGCTGCCGCATGGGCAGGGCCAGCTGATCTTAGTCGTCGACGACGAGGATCTCGCCCGCCGGGTCACCTGTCGAATCCTGGAACAGTATGGCTACCGCACGCTCGAAGCCAGCAATGGCACAGAGGGTCTCCGCGTCTTTCGCGGCCATCGCCACGCACTGCGCGTAGTCATTACCGACTTGATGATGCCTCTCCGCGATGGCGTCTCCTTTATTCATGATCTCGCCGGCGAACCCCCCCAAAGATCCCCGGTGCCGGTGATCGCGGTCACGGGCTACATATCAGACTCAAAATCGATTGAAGCAGTGAATCGGATATCGGTTGCCACTTTAATGAAGCCATTCTCGGCAGAGTCACTGCTGTCGGCAATTTCCAAGGCCCTTCATGAATCGCATTAATTACTGCGATAGGCGGCTGCGGTTTTTGTCTAGTGCAGACTCGCTAAACCCGGGAGCCTGTTGATGTCTGCCAGCATCGCCGCGTTGGCCAAACAGTTCTCTTTGCAGGGCGCTGTCATCCTGCTGATCGACGACAACCCCGCGACGGCCAAGTATCTGCACCTGGTCCTGCAGATCGCCGGGGCCCAGGTCATCGGGGCCGAGTCGATCGCCGCCGCCTGGGAGCGTCTGACGGAACAGACGCCGCATGTCATCCTGCTGGATATCGTCTTACCGGACGGCGACGGCATCATGTTATGCAAAGAATTAAAAAATCATGACCGATTAAAAAATATCCCCATTCTTTTCATAACTGGAGTCAGCGACACAGAGGATAAAGTTCAAGCTTATATCGCGGGAGGGGCGGATTACATTGTTAAACCATTCATTCCCGCAGAAGTATTAGCGCGCGTATCCCATCACTATCGCATGGCTTGTGCAAATCGAATCTTGCAGATGGAAAAAGAGGAGCTGTCCCGGCGCAATATCCAGCTACAGCAGGCCCGGCAGGAGACCAGCAATGTCTTTTCTGCCCTCGCGGATCAGCTTCTCGGCAAGACCCTGGACGGCAAGTACCTGCTGCAAGAGCGGATCGGCACCGGCGGATTCGCCGTGGTCTACCGCGCCCTGCACAGCCCGCTGTCCCGCCAGGTCGCCGTCAAGGTCTTGCACCCGTTCGAGCAGCGGCGACGGGCCCAGCGCCTGCATCGCTTCCGGCAAGAGATCACCGCGGCGGCGCTGGTGCAGCACCCCAACGTCGTCGAGATCATCGATGCCCAGGTCTCGGGCGATGGCTTGCCGTATCTGGTGATGGAGCTGCTTACCGGTCACAGCTTGAGCGAGGAGCTGCAGCCTGGCACACCGCTGCCGCTTCGTCGCTGCCTGGACCTGGGGATCGCCATGAGTGACGTGCTGGTGATGGCCGAGCGAGTCGGCGTGCTGCATCGAGATATCAAGCCCAGCAATATTTTTATCCACCAGGGACCGGCCGGCCCGACCCCCAAGCTCCTCGACTTCGGTCTCGCCAAGGTCCTGCAGGAAGACAGCGGCCAGCGGGGCCAGATCACGCAGCGCGGCGACCTGGCCGGCACGCTGCTTTACATGTCGCCTGAGCAGCTCTCGGGCGATGCCACCGACCCCCGAACCGATATCTACAGCTTGGGCGTCACGCTCTACGAGCTGTGCACCGGACAATCGCCCGGCGAAGGGTCAAGTGAGTCGCTGCTCGCCGCCCTGCGCAATCAGATGGTGCAGCCGCGTGAGCCCCCAAGCCGCATCAATCCGCGGCTCCCACCCGAGCTAGATGCCGTGCTCTTGCGCACCCTGAACCAGCAAGCCAGCCAGCGCCCCAGCGCCGCCGAGCTTCTGCAGGCCCTGCGAAAGCTAGCGGCCAGTCTGCCGGACCCGCGGTGACTCGCATCGGCCAGCCATCGTGGCGCTCGCAGCGTCGCCGACGGGGTCGCGGGAGCCGCCGGACCGCGAGCGCGTCCTCGCGATGCTTCGCTCAATCGACGCGGCAACCGTCGCAGACGGGCTGAGGCGACGATAGACAAAAACCGAACCCTCACTCACCAAGCGGAAAGGTGTTCATGCGCACGAGATCGAAGCAACGTCGAAACACGGTTACTGCGGTGACAGAGAAGGCGCCCAGCGGTATCGCTGGGCTTGATGAAGCCACGCGGGGAGGACTGCCGCGCGGGCGTGTGACGCTGTTGTTTGGCGGGCCCGGGTCTGGCAAGACCGTCCTGGCCCTGCAGTACCTGGTTCACGGGGCCGCCCAGCTGAATGAACCTGGAGTCTTCGTGGCCTTCGAGGAGAGCTCGCGCCGGATTGTCGCCAACGCCGGCTCGTTTGGTTGGGACCTGCCGCGGCTGCAGGCACGTAAGCTCTTCTTCCTCGATGCGAGCCTGCAACCGAGCGTGCTTCAGGCGGGTCAGTTCGACCTGACCGGGCTCCTCAGCAGCCTTGAGGTGAAGGTGCGCGAGCTTGGCGCCAAGCGGATCGTCTTCGATGGCATCGACGTGCTGCTCACCCTGCTTCAGGACTCGGCGGTAGAGCGCATGGAGCTGCAGCGAATTTCGGACTGGCTGCTCCGGCACGAGCTGACGGGCATCGTGACCGCCAAGGCGCTGGGCGCGGATCCGTTCGCGCTGCCGCACTACGCCTACGCGGCGTATATGGCCGACTGCGCCATCCTCTTGGAGCGCCGCCATGTCGGTGTGGTGTCGGAGCGCGAGATCTCGATCCTCAAGTATCGCGGCTCATCGTTCTTCGAAAACAAGGCGCCCTATGTCATCGGTCCCAAGGGGCTCGAGGTCGCCGAGCAGCAGCTGCACCATCCCCTGACACTCGCAGCGACCGAGCGCCTGTCCACCGGCGTGAGCCGCCTCGATACCATGCTAAAGGGTGGCTACTTTCGCGGCGCGACCGTCCTCATCACCGGGCTGCCCGGTACCGCGAAGACCAGCCTGGGCGGCACGTTCCTCGCCTCCGCCTGCCAAAAGGGCGAGCGCGCGCTGATGGTGACCTTCGATGAGCACGGCGCCGAAACGGTGCGCAACCTGGCATCGATTGGCCTTCAGCTTCAGCCCCTCATCGACGC
>DAORCZ010000391.1:0-7412 GCA_035345735.1 Pseudomonadota bacterium
CGCGGGGCGTCCTGCCATAACTTTGGTTGACCCGCAAGTCAGGCACACCCTACGATGAATGTAGGGGTGGAGCGATGGGTGCACGCTTTGGCCTCGTAGCCGCGACCGTAGCGACGGTGTCTTTGCTGGCCAGCGCTGGCCGCGCAGAGCCCGCCAGTAGCAACAGCGATCCCAAGGATGGCAAGGGTGGCAGTGCCAGCGCCGGGGGAGAAGCTGCGGGCAGCGCGACCGAGCTCGATCTGTTCAAGCTCGAAGCCGCGCTCAACGAAACCGTGGTCACCGCCAGCGGCGGACGTTCCGAGGAGAAAGCGCTGGCCGCGGCGGAGGTCGTGACCGTCACGCAGGACGAGATCCGCATCCACGGCTGGCGCTCGCTGGCCGAGGTCCTGGCCAACGTGCCGGGCCTCTACGTCATCGACGATCTGGTCCTGCCTGCCGTCAGCGTCCGCGGCGCGAGCGGCGGCTTGAACGCCGGCACCCGCATCGTAAAAGTCATGATCGACGGCACCGTCGTCGATTTCCGCCCCGACCTCACTGCCTTCCTCGGCCCCGAGTTCATCCCCATCGAAGTCGTCGAGCGCGTCGAGATCGCCAAGGGCCCGCTGTCCGCCCTCTATGGCGCGAATGCCTTCTTGGCCACCGTCAACGTCATCACGCGCAAAGGCCCCGAGGGGGTCAGCGGCGGCTTCGGCCAGCGCGTGAGCCTGCTGCGCAGCCGCGGCAGTCTGGGCGCTTCCGCCATCGTCAGCTATCGCAGCGAGCACTTCTTCGCCATGGCGGCGGTCAGCGGCGATCGCAACGATCGCTCAGGCCTGACGCTGGAAGCCACGCATCCCACCGCCGATCCCCAGAATGTGCTCTTCACCCGCGAGAGCCAGAACGACATCGCCAGCCCGATCAGCGCCTATCTTCACCTCGGTGGCGAGTCCGAGCGACTGGGCCGCTTGAGCTTTCAGGCCGGCCTGCAGCGCCTCAACTCAGCCGGCGAGTTCCGCATCAACTCGCTGTTCGGCCATGCCAGCAACATCGCCTACGTCAACCTGTGGAACGCGCTGCGCTACGACAAGCAGTGGAGCAAGTTCGATCTCGCCGCCGCCCTCGGCTACGCCTACGGCAGCGCCGATGGCGAGCACCGTCTGGGACTGACCGGCAACCCGCGCTACAGCTTCCGACCCAATGTCGATTACCACGCGGTCAACGGCTCGCTGGCCGGCACCTACAGCCCGTTTGGCGAGCTCTTGTCGATTCGGCTCGGCCTCGACTTCGAGTACAGCCGCGCCACCAGCCTGTACTACACGCAGACCTTTCTGCAGGCCGAGAGCCTGCGCAAGCCCGGCGACCAAGTGGACCTCATCGACAGTCCAGACCAGGCCAAGCTGGGCAGCTACGACGTCGGCGCCTTCCTGCACGTCAACAGCGCGCCGATTCGTCGCTTGCCCGGCCTGCGCCTGACCGGCGACGTGCGGCTCGACAAGATCGCCATCGGCCAGGCCGAGTACGACCCACAGATCAGCTTCCGCGCCGCCATCGCCTACCGCTTCACGCCCCGCTTCGTCGCCAAGATCTTCACTGGCCGCGCCTTCCAGACCCCGTCGCTCAACCTGCTGCACGGCCGCCCCGGCTTCGGCAGTCGCTACAACATCGTCGGCAACCTGATCGCCACCGGTGTCGCACAGCTACAGCCGCAGACCATCGACAGCGTCGAAGCAGCCTTCAGCGCCGGCCTGTTTGGCCACCTTATCCTCGACGGGGGAATCTACATCCAGAGCATCGATAAGAAGATCGAGTTCCAGCAGACCGGAGCCGACTTCGTCGCCGCCAATCAAGGCCGGACCTCCAGCGTCGGTTTCGAGCTATCCAGCAAGTTCACCTATGGCCGCTATGCAGTTGGCGCTTGGGGAACCTATTTTTATGTCTTTTCGGCGGCCCTCCCGCCCAACGGAACCGCTTTATCACAAAATCCGCCACCGCTCTTCCCGGCCGGCATGGGTGTTTTTTCTGCCGATGTGGACATCCCAGAAATATACCTGCACCTAAATGCCCAAGGTCGGATTGTCGGCCCGCGCGGATCGTCGCAGAGCAATACCGCATTAAACAACAATATCCCTTATACGTTGCCAACCTATGGCACCGCAGACATCACGATATCAACGACTCGCATTCAGCCGACGGGTAGCAATAGTGACCTCTTGTTCTTAGTCTCGGTCCGCAACCTAGCGGATCAGCGGTTCTCCGATCCCGGGTTTGGGGGATACGACATGCCCACCCTGGGCCGGACTCTCTATTTCGAAGCGAGGCAGACATTTTAGGCCGCAATCGACATCGCTATGCACTGCGCCGCCGCGCAACCGTGGCTGGACGCTTCGGGAGGCCCCGATGAGACGCGCTTGCGCCAAAATCCTCCGCAACCTAGCCCTGCCCGCCCTACTGCTGGGGGCTGGGGTCGGCTGCGGCAGCGACGAGTGGAGTGGACCGACCCTGAGCATCGCCTCGGTACTCGACGCCAGCGGCAGCATCGCCACCCCGAACTGGTCGGTCGTCGCCCAGCTAGCCGTCAGCGACGCCAATCAGGCGCTCAAGAGCGCCGGCAAGCCCTTCCGCTTCAAGCTGCTCGTCGCCGACTCGACCAACACGCCGGCCACGACGATCAGCCGTTCGCTTGATTTTGTTCGAAACTACGGCGCCAAGGCGATTATCACCGACTCTAGTCAGGATGATATCGCCCTGAATCAGACATTTTACGATAGCGATCCGAGCAACGACCCCGGTGTGCCGATTGTGTGCATGGCCTGCACCTCACCAGCCATCAACAATCCCAACGCCGCCAATCCCGCGGATGCTGCCAATCAAGCCACCCTGCGAAATTCTCTGGGCTGGAACTTCCGCACCCTGATGGATACGTTCCCGCAATCGCGGGTATTAATCAGTCTTTGGCTAGCCAAAGGCAATAATGGCGATATCAATGGCGATGGCCAGACCAAGATCACGATCTACGCCAGCGACGAGGCGTTTGGCCGCGGCTTCGCTGGCGTGCTCCAGACCTCGACCCGGGCACTGCACCCGACCCCGCCGGCAATTATCAATACTTACTATCACCCACCGGCCCTAGATCCCAATACCTACAATTGGGGAAACGATATTAAACAGCTAATTAGTGCGTATAGTCAGGTTAGCAAACAAGAAGACTATCTGCCCGATATCATCACCGAGGCCACCTTTCCGCAGTATGCCGGCGCCCTGGTCAAGAGCTTCGTTGCGGGCGGGGCCAATAACACGCTGCTCCTGCACACCCACGCGGCGCGTCTGCCCGCGGCGCTCAACTCGGCCGGCTGGGCGCTCAACGGGCAGGAAGGCACCTCGCACGTGCTCCTCGATGACAGCCCCTCGGGCGAGGTGTTTGCCGAGGAGATGCGCACCAAGGTGCGGGTCAATCCGATCTTCCTCGACGCGCACACCTACGACGCGGCGATGGTCATCCTTCTGGCCAGCATGGTCGCCAGCCGCGATCTGGCCGACCCCACGCAGGTCAGCGGGGCGCAGATCCGCGACGCCCTGCGGCGCATCAACGACCCTAGCGGCACCGTCGTGCGCACCGGCCCCGCCGAGTTTGAGCGAGCGATCGGACTTATCGCCGCCGGGCAGGCCATCAACTATGAAGGCGCCTCGGGGCCGGTGGACTTCGACGCCAACAACAACGTGCGCAACCAGATCGTCCACTGGCGCGTCGAAAACGAGCACTTCGTCGAGCTTGAGCGCTACGACTGCATCAGCAGTCCGCTCTGCCCGCGCATCCCGTAGCCGGGGGTCCGCCCATGTCACAAGTCGTCGCCCGCCATCGCTCGCCTCGGTTGGTCCCCGTGGGGCCGGGCCGCGCCATGGCCAAGCGGCGACGCTGGACGGCGGCGCGGGCGCTGGTGCTGTGCGGCCTGGCCCTGCTGACCCTGCTGGGCGCAGCGGTCGCTGAGGCCGCCGAGGTCCTGGTGCTGTCCGACGGCAGCGTGCCGCAGTATCGCGAGGCCCAGGCCGCTGCCAAAGGCGTCCTGCCCGACGCCCAAACCGTCGACGTCAACGCCCCCGAGCTTAAGCCGCAGCTAGAGCGCGCGGCCGCCGCGGGCGGCGTCATCCTGGCCATCGGTCACAAGGCGCTCCTGGCGGCGCAGGGCAGCGGTGCGACGGTGGTGTTCTGCATGGTGCTGGGCCCCTCGGCCAGTCCGGCCAAGAACGTGACCGGCCTGCGGCTGGAAGTCGCGCCCGGCCTACAGTTTTCGTTCATCAAGCGCGTGCACCCCGGTGCGCGTCGGTTGGGCATGATCTACGACGCACGCACCTGGAGCGCCTATGCCAAGGAAGCCAGCGAGGCGGCGACAGCGCAGGGGCTGACCCTGGTGTCCCGGCCGGTCAGCGACGCCAAAGAGGTGCGCGCCGCTTTCGCCGAGATCGCCGCCAACATCGACGCCCTGTGGATCATCCCCGACCCCGCCTTGGTCAACATCGAGATCTTCAACTTCCTCCTCGTCACCACGCTGGAGCGCAAGCTGGCGCTGTTCGGCTTCTTCGCCGACTTCACCCGTCGCGGAGCCCTGGCCTCAGTCGCCCCCGACTACGCTGAAATCGGCAAGCAGGCTGCCAAGCTCGCCGCCGATCTGGCAGCCAAGCCAGCCGCGGCCCGTAACCCCCTGCCCCCGTCGCTGGCCAGCCCTGGTGGCCTGACCATCAACGCCAAGACAGCGCGCCAGCTGGGCATTGATCTCAGCGATGACGTGCAGGCCGCGGCCAAGCAGGTGTATCGCTAATGGCCTTCCGAGCTTGGCTACGGCGCCGCCTGCCGCACTCGCTCTGGCAGCAGACCCTGCTGCTGCTGGTCACGGCCATTGCGTCGACCGCCATCTTCACGGCACGGCCCTATCACTCGTATTTCCGCGAGCAGTTCGAAGGGCAGCTTCGCAAGCGCGGGCAGAGTGCGGTGCAGACCCTGGCCAAGGACTATGAACTTCGCCCGGCCATCGTCCTAAAGGATGCCGCCCAGGCCGAGCCGATCCTGCGCGCCTTCGCCGCCACCGACGAAGAGCTGGTCTATGTCGCCGTGCTCAAAGGCAGCGAGCTCATCGCCGCGGCTCCCACCGTGCTGACGGGGCCGTATCTGAGCCAGGCGCTGGCACCGCTTTCGAACGCGCCGGGCCACAGCGCGCAACGAACCGGTGAGATCCTGCGCTTCGTCGAGACAGTGCAGACCGAAAAGTCGCTCGACTTTATGGACTTGCCGGGAGCCAGCGCGCCGACCGCCGCCGCCGATGTCGGCTACGTCGTGCTGGGCCTGTCGACGCGGCAGGCCCAGTCGCGGGCTCGCTGGCAGACGCTGTTTTCGATCGGCACAACTTCTCTCGGCGTCTTTACGCTGCTCATCCTGTTCTACTTTCTGTGGGTGGCCCGCCGGCTGCGACGGATGGTCCGCTTCGCCCAGGCGACGGCCGGCGGCGACAGCACGGCCCAGCTAAGCGATCCCATCGCCGACGATCTCGGCCGCTTGGCGCAGGCGCTGTACCAATCGACGACCGAGCTACACAAAGCCAACGCCGGGCTAGAAGCGACGGTCGCCGCGCGCACCGCTGAGCTGCAATCGACGCTGGCCGACCTGTGGAGCGAGATGGATCTCGCCCGCAAGATCCAGAGCGTGCTCCTGCCGTCGCCACAGGAGATCGCCGGCCGCTACGAGTACGCCGGGGTGATGAAGCCCGCCGACGAGGTCGGTGGCGACTACTACGACACCATCGAGGCCGACGGCAAACTATGGGTGCTGATCGGCGACGTCTCGGGCCATGGCGTCAGCGCCGGCCTGATCATGATGATGGTGCAGACCGCCGTCCGCGCCGTCGTGCAGCGCTTCGCCGCCGCCAGTCAGCCGCTGTCTCCGGCCCAGCTCATCACCCTGGTCAACCGCGCGCTGTGGCGCAACCTGCAGCTCATCGGCAAGGGGCAGTACATGACAATGACTGCTTTATGCCTGGATGATACCGGCGTAACCTATGCTGGTCTTCATCAGCCGCTATTAGTTTACCGCAAGGCGACCGGCGATGTAGATGAAGTTGAAACGCAAGGCTGCTGGATTGGCCTTCTTGACGAAATCGAAAACCTCAATGAAGACCGTCGCTTTGACCTATCATCAGGCGATGTAATCATGCTGTATACCGACGGTCTAATTGAAGCAAAGCTCCGCGATCGCCCCGATGAGATGTTGGGCTTACCGCCCGTCGTTACGCGTTTTCAGGCCGCGTGCCTGACCCAAGAGACCGCGGTGAACACCGCGCAAGCAGTGCTGACCGAAACGAATCAGTGCATTGTCACCGACGATGTCGCAGTCGTCGTCCTGCGCCGTTTGGCCTAGGAGTCAATCATGGACCCCGGATCGCCCCCCCCCGCTTCGGCCGAAAATCAGTGCCTGGAAATCGAGGTCCCCATCGTCTGGGAGTACGTCCGCCGTGTCCGCCAGCAGGTCGATGCGGCCCTCGCACACCTCGACGAAGATCAGCGCTCTGCCGCGGTCATGGTGGCCTCTGAGCTCCTCGAAAACGCCATCAAGTACGGCACCGCTGTGCCCGCCCTGTCGCGCACCCGGGTGACGCTGAACTACTCGCCGCAGCACATCGAGATTCGCGTCGATAACGGCCTTGTCGATGACCCCGCCTATCAGCGTGTGCGCGCCATCGTGGACAGCATGAGCGACGAGAGTGCGTGTGAGAAACTCTATCTTGCCCGCATTCAGGAGCTGATTGACAATCCCTTCCAGAAGAACCAACTCGGTCTGTACCGGATCGGCTATGAGGGAAAATTCTCGCTGGTCTGCAACCTGCATGACCAGGTCCTCAGCATGACCGCTCGGAGGAATTTACCATGAAGTCCGATGAAAGCATCTTTGCGTCAGAGCGGTTGACCATTTGGAGCGCTACCGTTAAGAAACAACGCCTGCTCATGTGGAGCGGCGAGTGCGATTTTCGTAATCCAGCCGAGGTCCTAACGCCCGCCCTGACCTCCTATGCCCAGAGCCTTAAAGAGGGCCCGGTAGTGCTGGATTTCCGCGGCCTCGTATTCATGAATTCATCGTCGGTCACCCCCATCCTGGCCTTCGTGAAGAGCCTGTGCAGCCGCGGCATCGCCGTCCACCTGATCTACAACTCCGACGTCAGCTGGCAGCGCATCACCGCCTCCTCCATGCGCACCATCGCCACCGCCCTCCGCAACCTCACCGTCACCCTCGAAAAGCCCTAGATGGAACAGAGCACACAGGATGAGACCCGGCGAGATCCGTTCGCTGTGGCGCTCATCAAGACGTTCGTCGTGCTCGCCTGCGGTGGCGCAACGCTGGTCATGGGTTTCTGTCTGGGGGGAGCGGTCTTCGGGCCACTCTTCGGCTCGCA
>DAORCZ010000392.1:0-7412 GCA_035345735.1 Pseudomonadota bacterium
TGTGGGCAAGCACTTCGCTAATGAGCTGCGGCAGGCTGAGCGCGGATGCTACGGCCGGTGACTCTGCGCCGACCAGCACCGACGGAACAGCCCCCGCCACTGGGGCCAGGGCGGCCAGCGGCAGAAACAAAAGCGGAAGCCAGCCGTGCCCAGTGCCGCGCCCAAACCAGCCCC
Organism: Pseudomonadota bacterium; assembly: GCA_035345735.1. GTDB lineage: Bacteria > Myxococcota_A > Polyangia > Palsa-1104 > JAEUJZ01 > JAEUJZ01. Next base: position 175 of record DAORCZ010000392.1, read on the forward strand.
CTGGGAAACGCCCCCAGCGTCGCCATGTCGCGCCTACACAGGTCGTGGATCGCGATGCCGGCATCGACAAGGCGAGCGTCCTCAGCCCCCCGAGGGCGGCGAGGTCGTCGGATGCTCGGCGCCAGCCCCTGGGCCCGCTAGAAGATCATTGAGGTTGGGAATGCCAGACAGCGCGGCGGCCCCATCGGCTTCGAGCGGAACCTTGGCCGCCCCTTTGCCCACGCCCGCCTTCGGCTGCCAGAAGTCTTTGCCCCACCATGGGGGCTCGACGCTGCGATTCAGCGTGCCAAAGAGACGATCCCAAAAAGAAAAGACGGCTGCGAAGTTGTAGTTCCGCAGGCCATAGGCGTGGTGCAGGTTGTGGTCGCGCGTGCCGATCCAGATGGCATTGCCGTTCCATGCCGCCGACGAGTGCAGCACCGTTGCCCAGATCAAGAGCAGCATGTTGAGCACGTACACCGTGTAGATGTGAAACGGCGCGATGAGCAGCGGCACGGTGTAGGGCAGGATGCCGGACAGGATGGTCTCGAAGGGGTCGATCGCGATCCCCGACCACGCCACGGGCGGGCGAAAGGCGTGATGCCGGAAGTGCGACTTGCGATAGACCAGCGGCACATGCAGCAGGAGGTGAGTGACGTAAAAGACGAGATCCCAGAGCAGCACGTAAAGCGGCATGCTGATCAGCCAGTAGAGGTAGCCGCGCTCGCCGATGTCTTGATAGATGAAGCCGATGTGATAGCGGTCGGCGAGAAGCGCGAAGCCCTGGATGATCGGCGTTCCCGAGAGCAGCGACACCAGCCCCAGAAACAGGTCGCGACGAACGATCGAGCGATTCACGCGCCGACTGAAGAGTCGGTGCACAATGCTCGCGCTGACCAGGTAGAAAAGGATCGCGATGCTGCAGCTAATCGCGCACTGGAGCAACCATCTCGACAGCATGGGGAGCCTCTCTTGCGGACGGACCGATAGGGGGAGCGCGGGAGTGCCGCGGAGTTATGGCAGCCGGTTCTTACGCACGCGGCGAAGCGAGTCGATGAGCGAGTCGAGCGCAGCCGTCGATCCGGTCGCGCGCTCACGCGCCTGGGAAAGGACGGTGATCGCTCGATCCAAGTCGCCGCGCTGGACAGCACGCATCGATTCGTCCAGGGCGAGCGCGGGCAGCGCGCCGGGAGCCAGGGCAGGATCACTGACCTCGCGCCCTCGGGCTGCTGTGCTGGACTCGCTGACGCGCGACTTTTCGTTGGTGGCGCCCCCCGGCTTGTTGCCGCTGAGATAGCGCATCGCCGACAGAATGAGCGCCAGCGCCAAGAGCCCACCGAGCAGGCCGATGCCCAAACTCAGTAGCCAAGGCCGTAGGCTTGATGGCGCCGCCTTCGGCGTCAGGGCGGCCGGCGACGTTCGACTGCGCGACGGGGTGGCAGCCGGACCGGCACTGGCTGGAGCCGACATCGGCGCCTCGGCCGCACTGGGCTGGAGCGCAACCCACGAGGTCGGCTGCTCGGCGAGCCAGTTTGGCGTTCCAGCACCTGCGGCAGGAGCCCCCCGACTGCTGGGCGGCGTGTGGCCCCCACCCATCGCATCCGGGAGACGCAAAAAGCCGGTCGGCTGATCCGCCAAGGCCGCGGCCGCCGCGCTGAGGCCAGAGGCCGGACTCGTGCCCGCCGCCGGGCGAGATGGTGGCTGTGGCGGCGCGGTACGGACCGCCGGGGCCATGTGCTGCGCGACGGGTGCCGGCGGAGCCTGGCGCGGCGGGCTTGCCGGGGCTGGCGAGATGCGCTGCACGCCGAACACCGTGGCTTGCATCGAGCTTGCCGGCAGGACGGACGGAGCGCTTAGCTCGGCTCGCTCGTGCGTTGGCATGGCGGCCGTTTGGGCTTGGTCCTCTTCGATGCTTGGCTCAACACTTGCGATGATGTTGGCCGTCAGAAAGGACGGCGACAGCTCGGGCGAGGTGTAGCCCATATCGCTACCCTCATAGCCATCGTGCGGGGCGCCAGCGTGGGACTGCTTTTCGGGAAGAGGCGGCGGTCGAGAAGGTCTCTGGCTCATGCGCGGCGACGAAAATATGGCAAATGCCGCCGGCTTGAAAGTCCCAAGTCAGCCCACATGCACACAATCCAGAGCCCGCGGACACGCCGGCGCGCGCACACCTTGACCTCGCACACAGCGCACGAGAAATACGATCTCGCGAGGGTCCCGACGTGATACGTTGATGGGCGGTGAGCAAGCGTCCGCCGTTTCTTGGCTACAACCATAACGTCCGTCACGCAGGACACCTGTTTCATGTGCAGACGGAGGACTCTGGGCTGGGTCGCCTAGTGCTCTTCACGCACTGCTTCGTCGATGGGACGATCCTGGCCTCTCTGCGCGGGACCTACGCCGCAGAGGAGTCTGACGCCGTCGTCCAGAAGCGAATGCAGGATCAGCACAAGGTGATGCTGCGTCGCGTGCGCGACGGCGAGTTTGATAACCACCCCGAAGTCTTGGCGCGTGTAGGTCAGGCCGGCTCGCACGACAAACCGACCGCCGTCTCGACTCCGACTGGTGATGTGGCAGCGAAGGCGCCCGCGCCGGCTGCGAAGCCCGAAGCCAAAGCTGACGCCAAGCCAGAAGCCAAGCCAGAAGCCAAGCCAGAAGCCAGGCCAGAAGCCAAGAGCGATGCTGGCCTGCTCGCTGCCCGACTCTTGCAAAAGAGCCCCACTGCGAGCCCGCAGGCGGCACCGGTGCCAACGCCGCCAGCCCCTGTCAAGGCTGCTCCAGCTCCTCCGCCGGTCGAGCTCGATGGCGACAGCGACGAAGACCTGATGATCGATATCGTCGCTGACTCAGCTACTGACGACGAAGAGGAAGCCTTTGAACTCAGCAAGGCGACGCCGCTACCCGCTGCCCGCCCGCTAGTTGGGGGCGACTCTGCCGAGCACGTACCGGTCTATCCGCCATCACCAAACCCGCTGTTCCAAGTCACCGTGGGTCGCGTCAGTCAGCATCCCGTTCGACTGACCCGCCCGGTGTATGTGCGAGGTCTGCACACGGGTCGGCTGCGCATGCACTCGACCTCGGAAGGCGCGGTAATGCTGGCGCCGGCCTCGCTGAAGGCAGCATCGAGCTTCCCCGGGGGGCGGGCGGGAGACTCGCTGCGCAAGACGCGCTTCTTCGCCAACCCGACGATCCCGGGTGCAGTATCGGCGATCGGTCTGGGCGCCCCCACCACCGAGAGCGCGCCCCTGGACGATGCGCTGCTGGCCTTCCTGCGCAAGGAAGCCGCGCGCCCGCTTTAGCCTAGCCTGCCGCGGCTTGGCTGCCTGAGGGCTGCCTGAGGTCGGCGCATCCATGGCGCCCCATGTCGAGACGCTGAACGTAGGCAACGTCAGCCGCCATGCCACGATTGCCGACACGCTCGCTCCGTCTGCAGTCTATTGGCCCGCGGTCTTGCGCCAGCCGTCGAAGGCGCCATCACCAGCGCCCTCAACTTGCGATAACATCAGTTCGAATGGGCAGGCTGTTGATCTCGCTGTTGCCATTGAGCTTCCTCTGGAGTGCTCCTCTTGTGGCCCAGCCACAGCGGCCTGCTCCCACCATCGCAACGCCCCCCGCTCCGGCAGGCCAGCCCCCGCGCGTCGCCGTACCCAGCTTGAGCGGCAGCAGCCCGACAGCGGCGTCCGCTCCAGCCACTGCGCCGACGGCCGCTGCCGCGGGCCCAGGCACTAAGCCGAGCGGATCGAGTCCAGCTGCCCCGGTGCCCCTGGTTGCGCCAGGAAAGCCTGCTGCGCCGACGGCGGCCACCACACCGACCGCAAGCGCAACCGCACCAGCAACGACCGCGCCACCGACCTCAAGCACCGCTCCCGCAAGCGTGGTTGCACCAGCCGGTGCAGCCATAACGACGGCGACGCCTGCCGCGGCAGCGGCACCATCGACTACCCTCGGGAGCGTCAGCGGCGAAGTACGCTTGGGCGATGGGCACGCTGCCCGACGCGCCGTGGTCTTCCTGGAAAGCCAAAGCCCCCCGGCCGGATCAGGGCGCGACCGGCCAGTTCTGTCACTGCGCAGCGCTCACAGCAGACTAGAGCTACTGCTCGCAACACCGGGTCAAAGCCTGCAGATCGTCAACGACGATCTGATGGTCCACAGCGTGTTCTCGGTGTCGCCAAGCAGGCCGCTGGCGAGCAGCACCATGACGCCCGGCGAGTCCCGCGCGGTACCGCTTGAGCGGCCCGGGATCATCGAGCTGTTCTGCAGCCTCCATGACGCGATGGAAGCCGTGGTGGTGGTGGCCCCAAGCGGGCTCTCCGCGCTAACCAGCCGAGGCGGTAGCTACACACTCACCGGCGTTCCAGCGGGTCGCTATCGGGCGGTAGCCTACGCTCCCGAAGTTGGGCAGGTGGCGCTGCCGCTGGAGGTTCGCGGAGGCGAGCGCGCGACCCTGCACTTCCAGGTAGTACCGCCGAGCCAAGCAGCGGTGAGCCCACAGAAAGGCAAGAGGTAGGCTCGACATGCGTCTGCGCACGCAGCTGATCCTGGTCGCCTTGTGTGCCTCGCTGGTGTTGGGCAGCCTGGGGGCATTTCTGTTCGGGCGCACGCTACACCAAGCCACGGATCCGCTGCTTGAGCGCACCGCTGTCCTTGCGGAGCAAGCCGTGCTGCAGCGCTGGCGCAGTGAACGACATCACCGTCGCCAGCTCCTGCAGTATGTGACTCAGCGCGCCAGCCTGCGAGCCTATCTTTTGGCGGGGGATCGCGACCAGCTCGCGCACATCTCGCGGAGCCTCGTTGGCTCCCGCGCACAGCCCGATATCCCCCCTGCCCCGTCGGCCATCGGCGGCCAACCCGCGCCTTCTGGTTCCGCCTCGGCCCCGACGCGCAGCCTGGGCATCGACTCCATCGCTCTCACCGATCGCAGCGGCGAGATCGTCAGCATGGCAGCGGCCACCCCGATGGATGAAGTCCACACGCCGCGCGTCGCGATCCGCGCCATGCAAGAGGCGCTGGGCCCCGACGGCGAACTGGTCGCGATCAACGACGCGCTGTGGGAGGTCTATCGCCTGCCCGTCGGCAGCGACCTGTGGGCGGGCCACCTGATCGCGGCCTATCGCCTCTCGCCGAGTGCCCTGTCCAGCCTCACCGAAGGTCTGGAGATCGGCATCGCAGTTCTGCACAACGACATCGCCGCATCAACCTTCCCCCCGACGATCGTCACCAAGCCACGCAGCCTGCTCAGCAGCTGGACCAGCGACAACCGAAGGCTGCGCGAGCAGTATCGTGTCCGCACTGCGGTCCTCGGTCACGCCACGGTGATCATTGGAACGCCGCTCACCACGCACAGCGAGCTCGTCGGTCACGCGCCTCGACAAGCAGCCTCCGTGCTGGCCCTACTACTCCTTGCGACCCTGTTCGTTGTCTTTGCCGGCATCGAGCGCATCACACGGCCGATCGAACAGCTCAAGGACGCCGCGGATCAGCTGGGACGAGGGCAGCTGCTGCGCGCCCGCTCGCTGCTGCAAGACTTCAGTGATCGAAACGACGAGATCGGAACCCTGGCCAGCGCCTTCAATGTTGCGGCGCAGCGCCTGAACTCCTTTGTCGCGTCCTCCATGCGCCTGGTGCGCCACCTTGGCACGGCAGTGTCTACCGTCGAGCGTTCGGCCAATAGCCTAGCCGCAGGAGCGGCCAAGCAGGAGCAGCGCCTCAACGAGATCGCGTCGATCATGGCGCCCCTGCTCAAATCGCTGAACCAGACGACGCAGGCCCTAGGGGATGCTCGCACCAGCGCCATCTCACTTTCGTTAGTCAGCAACGCCACCGATCAGGCGATGGCCCTTTTGACGACGGGAATCCGTCGAACCGAGGCGCTGCTCAACAACTCGGAAGGGACTGGCGAGCAACGCGGTAGCTATCGCACGGCGAGCCTGCTGCAGCAAATCGCGCAGGTGGGCAAGCTGCACGGCGATCTGCGCGACTCGCTGGTGCGGTTGCGCGACCAGGTTGGCCTGATCAAGAACAACCTCGACGAAGCGGTTGAAGTCCACGTGCGCGAGCAGCACCAAAGCGAGCACCTGGGCCGCGCCACTGGCGAGGTCGATCGCCTGGCCAAGCAGCACGCGGGAGAAGCGGTGTCGCTGCGCGCGTCCGCCCAGCAGCTCCGACGCGACATCGAACACCTAAGCAAGCTGCTATCGGCCATGGAGAGCAACGGACCGCTGGAGATCGACGAGACCGTAGCAGCCAGCTCTGGCTTCTATCAGCCCATCCGGGCCGACAACGGCGGCGTGGACTCCGCCTTCGGCCCGCCCAGCCGACGCTCGGGGCGCAGCGCCTCTGCCGATGACCTCGTGCCGGCCAGTCGCCGCAGCATGCACTCGCCGCAGTCGGCGACGTCAAGCAAGCCGGACTACCCGCCGGTGAACCGTCAGAGCCTCCCTACCGCGCGCTCGGCGACTTCGAGCAGGCCGGATCACACGCCAGTGACTCGTCAGAGCCCACCCACCGCGCGCTCAGCGACGTCGAGCAGGCCGGATTACGCGCCGGTGACTCGTCAGAGCCCACCCACCGCGCGCTCAGCGACGTCGAGCAAGCCCGAGCTTCCCCCGGTGCGCCTCGCTGGCGGAACGAAGCCAGCCCCTGCCCCTGCGGCCAGCGGCAGCCCCAGCCCAAAGAAGTAAGCCCCGCCGGAGCGCACCTCCGCGCTTCCTGCTTCCCCGCCCACGACAAGTTGTGTTAGTTCGTCTGGGCCCATGTCGTTTGAGACTCGTGAAACCAAAGAGCTACTGGAGTCCCTCGGGGGGCGGGTGACCGCGCTCCGTGGGCATCTTTGACATCGACAAGAGCCAGGTCCGAATCCAACAGCTCGACGAGCTAACCGGAGCCGCTGACTTTTGGAATGATCAGCAGAAGGCGCAGACGCTGCTGAAAGAGCAGGCGCTGCTCAAGAGCACCGTGCAGGGCTGGCAGAGCCTACTCCGCGGCCTGGACGATGCGCGGGTGCTGCTCGATCTCGCGATCGAAGCCAGCGATGAGGCGACGTTCAAAGAAGCGGTCGAAGCAGCGCGGGCTCTATCGCTGCAAGTCGAGCAGGCTGAGCTCTCGCGCATGCTGTCAGGCGATCAGGATCACACCGACGCGCTGGTCAGCATCAACGCCGGCGCCGGGGGCGTCGATGCGCAGGACTGGGCCGACATGCTGCGCCGCATGTACTACCGCTGGGCCGAGCGACGCGGCTTTGCCATCGAAGAGCTGGACGT
>DAORCZ010000393.1:0-5989 GCA_035345735.1 Pseudomonadota bacterium
TGGCCTGCATCCCCGGCGGCGTATTTACCCCCGGGCTCACCCCCGCCGAGGCCGCTGAACACGAGCGGAGCTGCCTCCTCAGCGAAGCTCCCGAGCGCTGCGAGAAGGACTTCTATGCGCGCCAGATCAACGATCGCAGCGTGCTGGTGCCCACGTTTCATCTCGACCAGTTCGAGGTCAACAATGCGCAGTTCGCTAGTTACCTGAACGCTGCGCTGAAGAACAAGCTGGCCAAGGTCGAGGGCATCTTCGTCTACCTCGACAAGACGCCAACCGCCGCGCTCAAGAGCGGCGGTGCGCTGGTTTACGAAGGGGGACGGGTCCTGGTGCGGCCCGGGCAGGAGCGGCGGCCGGTGGGCTACGTCACGTGGTACGGTGCGCAGAGCTACTGTCAGGAACGCGGCAGGCACCTGCCCACCGAGGCCGAGTGGGAGTACGCAGCCCGCGGCAGCGAACGTCGGGCCTATCCCTGGGGGAGTGAGGCTCCGACCTGCCAGGGGGTTGCCTTTGGCCGCGATGAAGGGCTGCCCTGTGGCGTCGAGCGCGGCGCTCGCGACGTCGGATCCTCGGTGCAAGACGTGACGCCCGAAGGGGTCGCCGACCTCGCCGGCAACTCGCAGGAATGGGTGGCCAATCACTTCAGCCTGCACCTGCAGCTGACTTGCCGCGACAATGTCTGCCTCGATGATGGGGGGGCTCGTCCGCTGCCGCTGGTGGCCGGCGAGCATCCCGCACGCAGTGTTCGCGGTGGCACCTGGATTTCCGGCAAGAGTCAGCTCTATGCTGCCTGGCGTTCCCGTTGGGAAGCTCATATGGCCGATGTCAGCCTGGGCTTTCGCTGTGCCGCCACGATTGAACCGCTCCCGACCCCCTGACTCTGGAGACCGCCATGCCTAGCTCGTCCCCCTCGAACAAAGCTCCTGCCCCGCGCAACGCGCCTACGTCGCCTGTGCATACTGCCCCCCCCGCGGTCTACGGCTACGCCGACGAGGCCCCCTTTGGCGACATCGTCAAAGACCCCACGCCCGTCCCCACCACCCCGCCGGGCAAGGCCACCGACGAAGCGGCAGACGAGTCTTAGGGCGTCGGCAGCATCCGCCGGCGGAGCCCGCCTCGGCCCGGCGGCGTTCGCGCTGCGCATGCTGGGGGGGCAGGCGGGACGTACCGCCTACGTTGCTTCCTCGGATTGCGCGGGCGAAGTAGCTCCACCCACCTGAAGCATTGCCCAGGCTGGGCGCGCCACAGTACTCTTGCTGGGGAGGGGGACGTATGACGCTGGAGCGCGTCGGGCCGTATCAGATCGTCCGCCAGCTTGGGGCCGGCGGCATGGGCCTCGTTTATGAAGGTGTGCATGAGTCCATCGCTCGCCGCGTCGCCATCAAGGTCCTTTTGGCCGAGTTTGCCAAGAACCCCGAGATCACCACGCGGTTCTTCAACGAAGCCCGCGCCGTCAACCTGATCGACCACCCAAGCATTGTGCAGGTCTCCGACTTTGGCCGGCTGCCCGACGGTACCGCGTACATCGTGATGGAGCTGCTGAAGGGCGAGAGCTTGGCCGCTCGCCTCAAGCAACAGGGCGGCCGGCTGCCCACCGACCGGGCCGTACAGATCGTCTACCAAACCGCCGACGCACTCGCCGCCGCCCACGCCCGCGGCATCGTGCACCGCGACATCAAGCCCAGCAACATCATGCTGGTTGGCGACCCGGTGGCGGCGGGAGGAGAGCGGGCCAAGCTCCTGGACTTTGGCATCGCTAAGCTGAGCTCAGACGCTCCCGGCGAGCTGCCCAAGACCCAGACTGGGGCGATGATGGGCACGCCGCAGTACATGTCGCCCGAGCAGTGCCGTGGCTCGGGCACCGTCGATGCGCAGAGCGATGTGTATTCGCTGGGGGTGATGTTCTTCCAACTCCTCTGTGGCCGCCCGCCGTTTTGGGCGGAGGGCACGGGGGAGCTCATTGGGATGCACCTCTACGAGACGCCGCCTCCCCTTGCCAGCTTGGCTCCCGAGGTGCCGGAGGCGATCTGCGAGCTGGTGCACCGCATGCTGATCAAAGACCGCAGCGCGCGTCCCCGGATGCAGGAGGTGGTCGCAGCGCTGCAGACTCAGCTGTCGGCGCCTTCGCCTAGCCAGCTCCGCGGAGCTACAGCGGCCCCTGAGCCGGCCCCGGCAACGATGCCGCTGCGGTCGCTGCCTGCCCCCGACCTTGCGACCTTGACCCGCTCGCCGGCCGAAGCCAGATCGGGGGTGGCTGCGACGCAGCGTCGGGATCGGCTGCGGGTGGCGGGGGCGGCGACGCTCGGCGTGCTGCTTTTGGGGCTGTCTTATCTCACGCTGGCGCGGCGTTCGCCCACTGTGGCCACCGGCGAGGCGCCCGCGGTCCCGACCGCACCGAAAGACCTGCCCGCGGAGCAGCCAGCCCCGACAGCCGCCAGAGCCCCCAGCGTGCCGGCGACCAGCGGCAGGAACATCCGCTGGGAAGTGGTCAGCGATCCACCGGGAGCCGTCGTGCTGGGCATCGATGGCAAGAAGTTGGGCACCACGCCGTGGCAGACCAGCCGCGCAGCGCAAAGCGGTACCTTTGTGGTCCGGCTGCGCAAGCCGGGATATCAGCGCAAGACCTTGACCTTGAACTTGAACCAGGACGACAGCCGCCAGGAAGTCCTGGCCCCCCTGCCCAGAGGGGCTCGGGGCAAGAGCGAGGGAATCTACATCGATGACTAACCAGACGCCCCCCGCTCTTTGGCATCCCTCGGCGGCGGCGGCAGCTCGGCTCGTCCGTCTGCCCAAGCGCTCGACGGTCATGCTGCCAACGGCTCTTGCGTACCTGGCTTGCTGCGGGGTGGGGCTGCTGTTGTGGGCATGGCCCGTGGTGGAGGCCCGTGCTGAGAAGGCCGCCCGGGGCGGGGCGGCCCGCGAGTGCCAGAAGGAAGCGGCCTGCCTGGCCAAGCTGAAGTCTGCTCTGCAAGTGGCCAAGACCGATCGCGATGCCGCCTTGCTAATTGTGAATGAACTATATGCGCAATACCAAGATCCACGATTGCTATACAATATTGCCAGAATTCTCCATCAACTAAACCGACCGAAAGAAGCCGTAGATCATTATTTGCGATTTATCAATTCTGGCGTTGAGCGTGACCCCGAAGTGCTGGCCAAAGCCCGGGGATATCTGGATGAAGCCGAGCTTGAGGCGATGGCCGCCGACAAGCCACAACCCCCTGCCGCCGTCGCTAGTCCGGCCGGTCGCCCCGACGCGACTCCCGGCAGTGGCGCCGTGGCGGGGACGACGACTGCGGCCAGCGCTTCCGTCGCGGTGTCGGCCGGGCCCGAGAAGCCGGTTTACAAAAAGGCCTGGTTCTGGGGGCTCATCGGTGGCGTGGTGGCCGCTGGCGTGGTCGCCGGAGTGACCACGGCGGTGATCGTCCAAAAATATCAAATACCTGGCAACGTTTATATCTATCAGGCAGAGCTAAGATTCTAGATATCGACGCCAGTACCCGAGGTTAGTATGCTGAGAATAACAAGATTTATTTCCATCTTTACCTGGATGCTGTGGTCCCTGCTGGGGGCCAGTGCTTGCGATTCACGGCAGGTTGTTCTGGTGAAATTAGAATCTAAGTCACCAGAGACCAGCAGCATTGGTGTCTATTTTCGGCACGGGAGTATGCCCTGGGGTTCTTTCGGTGTGCCGGGATCTAGTGACCAATTTGGTATCGAGTTCCCAATCGGTGTAGATGGTAATCTTGAAATAAAAGCCCATACTTATGCTAATGATGTGCCTTGTGACTTAGGTTCTGCGGCAGGTGTCCTCTCGTTAGCTGGGAAGTATCGGCAGGACCTGACGATCAGCGCTTCGCGTTCCTCCCAAAGCTGTCGCGGTGGCACCGAGCAGCCGTTTGCTGACGCGATGACGACAGGCAAATGGTCCGTCTACGCGGCGAGCGCGAAAGACGTATGGCTGGTCGGCGAGCGCGGACTCATCCTGCGCTGGGATGGCTCGCGCTATACCCGAGTGCCCCTCCCGGCATCGCTGAGTACGCTGCCGCCGACCTGGAACACGGTGGTGGGCACGACGCGTGGCGAGATCCTGATTGCCGGGACAGCGGGGGCCGTCCTCCGCTGGACTCCGACGGCCGGGATGCTCGAACCCCTCACCGTTCTTTCGCCGGTTGGCGTGCTGCTCACGTCGCTGCGTTGGAATCAGGCCAGCACCAGCGACCCGAACTCGGGCGATGTCTGGTTCGCGGGGACTGGGGGTATCGTGGGATATTACAATCCGGCAATGGGAGTCTTGATCTCGGCAGCGAGTCTGGCTGAGAGCGGCGGTGCAGCCGTTAATGTAGATATTAATGCGATCGCTTGCTTGTCTATTAATCGACCGAATGGTCGATTGTTTGATTGTTTTTTTGCTGCCAATGGCGGAAAGCTGCTACGCTACGCGCCAGCCAATTTGCCGGCCAATTGTGTTTCGTTGGCTACCGGTACGACAAACGATCTCACTGGCGTAGCCATTGTTGCTAATATGTCGACAATGATTTACGATATTCGTATCGTAGGAAAGAATCGGACTATCTTGCGCGGGACAGCGCCCCTCAATGGCTCGCCGCCTGTTCCTACGTTCAATAACTATGCGGCATATCTGCCCCCGGGGTTCAATAACGATTTCCTGGCAATCCAGGCAGATGATAAATATGGGGCTTGGGTGTCCGGTAGCAAAGGTGCCCTACTGTATTGGAATTATACGGCTGCGGTGCCCGGTTCGGAGATTCCGTTTAGGCTATTGAATAACCAATTGACTGATAATGTTTCGAGCCTATCCGTCCTTGGCGATGGCGTGTTCATGTCTGGGGCTAATAATCTAATAAGCTACTCTGGGCCTCTGTTTACGCCGATGCCATAGGTCGCTGCCCCCCGCCCGGGACGTAAGTGGCTCTGCCGAGATCGCGTGTGCAGGGCCTCGCGGTGTGGCGTCCGCTTGGCCAGAAGGGCGGTCGCTAGCGACGAGGCGTACGATTTTTTGTCGGTCTTTCGCTCCCTCCTGCGGATGAGGGATGGCAAGGAGGACGCGATGACTCGCACGCCACCCCCGCAGGCTTCCGGCCCACTCTCCCCCGCGGATTGGGAGGCCGCCAACGTCTATCGGCTGCTTTTTCTGTTTCCGGCCATCTTCGCGCTGCACATCGTCGAAGAGAGCCGCGGCTTTCCACGCTGGGTCAGTGGCGTGCTGCACGGCGAGATGGAGGTCTCGGCGTTCTACGTCAACAACGCCGCCTTCATGATCGTGCTTCTGGGCCTGTGCCTGGTCAGTCTGCGCACGCGCTCGCGAGCGGCGCTGTGGGCGCTGTTCTTGTGGACGTCGGGCCAGCAGCTGTGCAACGCGGTGTTTCACGTCTACACGCAGGTGGTGTTCAACGCCTACAGCCCGGGGATCTTCACGGCGGTCTTCGGTTATGTCCCGGTCTACACCTACCTTACGTATCTCGTGCTGCGCGAGCGGTTGCTTCCCGGGTGGTTCCTGCCGCTGGGGCTTCTGCTGGGGGCGGTGGGGATGTGGTTTACGATCTGGGCCGGGCTCTACCACTTCGGGCCGTTTCCGGTCTGCCGCTGGGCTCCGTTCGTCTGTGGCTGAGGCCGGGCCCCGCAGCGTTTTTCGGCGAGTTACCATGGCGGCATGTCGTCAGACGTCACCCTGCTCCTCTCGCAGATTGCCTCTGGAGAGGACGGGGCCAAGGCCCGCCTGCTCGCCGTGGTCTACGACGAGCTGCGGGGCATGGCGCGCCAGCGCATGGCGGGGCTGCCGCCGGGACAGACGCTGCAGCCGACCGCGCTGGTGCACGAGGCCTTCGTCAAGCTCCTCGGGAACAAGGCCGAGGTGGCGTTTGAAAACCGCCGCCACTTCTTCGGCGCCGCCTCACAGGCCATGCGCGAGATCATCGTCGATGCCTGTCGTCGTCGCACCGCCCACAAGCGCGGCGGCGGTCGCGTCCCT
>DAORCZ010000393.1:6089-7404 GCA_035345735.1 Pseudomonadota bacterium
CGACTCCCCCCACCCTCGACCCGCGTCGGCTGCGTGAGCTCTTCGACGAGCTGGTCGATCTTCCGGCCGAGGAAGCCGACCGCCGGCTGGCCCGCGACTTTTCAGCTGAGCCGGCGCTCAGGCAGGCGCTGGCGCGGCTTTTGGCTGCCGATCGGGGGGCAGAACAGACCGGACCGCTGGCCCCGCACGTCCTCGATCCGTCGAGTCCGACCCTGGCCGCTGCAAGTCCTTCTGAGCCCGCTCTCCCGACGCGCCTGGGGCGCTTTCATGTCGTGCGCCGCTTGGGCGAGGGGGGCATGGGCGTGGTCTACGACGCCTACGACGACGTGCTGGATCGACGGGTCGCGCTCAAGGTCCTCGGTGGCGCTGGGCAAGAGCAGGCGATCCTGCTGCGCGAGGCGCGGGCGCTGGCACGGCTGTCGCACCCCCACGTCGTGCCGATCTACGAAGTCGGCGAGCAGGCTGGGCGACCGTTCATTGCCATGGAGCGGATTGAGGGCCAGCCGCTCTCGCAGTGGCTGGCCACGACCGACGCCACCATCGACGAGAAGCTGCGCCTGCTCTTGCCGGTCGGCGCAGCGCTGGCGGCGGCCCATGAACAGGGCGTGATCCATCGTGACTTCAAGCCGCAGAACGTGCTGGTCGGCCGTGATGGTCGGGCGCGGGTCCTGGACTTTGGGATCGCGGCGCTGGCGGCGGGGGCGGCTCCCCCGGACGGGCTGCCAGCCACGGAGACCGGCGCAGATCACGACATCGCGGGGGCTGCATACCTGGCCGGCACCCCGGCCTATATGGCGCCCGAGCAGCTACGGTCGGGCGAGGTGACGCCGCTTTGTGATCAGTTTGCCTTCGCGGTGGTGCTGTATCGCGCGGTCTACGGTCAGGCGCCGTTTGCTGGCGACGACCTGGGGACGCTGCGCGAAAGCGTACTGTCGTCGGCGCTGCGTCCACCCCCGCGCCGGGCCGAGCTGCCGGACTGGCTCTGGCCGATTCTGAGCCGCGCGCTCGCCACCGATCCGGCGGGGCGCTTTCCGTCGATGAAGGACCTGCTGGCGGCGATCTGGGCCCACCTGCCGAACGATCCCAAAGACGATCCGCTCAAGACGCGCCGCGGACGCACGCAGCTGATCGCGGCCTTTCTGGCCTGCACGCTGATCTTGGCCAGCGTGGCGCATCGCCTGGGGCCGCAGCGGATGATGGGCACACCCCAGCGGGTCGTCGCCATCGCCTTTGGCTTGCTGGTCGTCGCCGGGCTTTTGGTTGGGCTGTTCTTTCGCCGACTGTCGGTGACGCCGCATGGCCGGCGCTCGGTGGG
>DAORCZ010000394.1:0-1784 GCA_035345735.1 Pseudomonadota bacterium
GTTGAGCGCTCTGCCCCCTTTGCGCGATGATGACTGCGGCTCGGCCGCGAAAAAGGAGACGGCATGGACCTAGAGGAGCTTCGAGCGTTCTTGGCGGTCGCAGACACCGGGTCGTTTCTGACGGCCGCCAAGTCTCTGCGCATGTCGCGGGCGACGCTGCGGCGCCGCATCGATCAGCTGGAAGCGCGGGCCGGGGTGCTCTTGGTCGACCGCACACGGCTGGGGGCGCCGCTGACGGAAGCGGGCAAGGTGCTGGCGGCCCGCGGTCGGCTGATGGTGAACGAAGCCAGCGCACTTTTGGCCTCGGTGCGTGAGGCCGGCTCGGAGCCAGCCGGCGAGCTGCGGGTCGTCTTGCCCATCGGTCTGCCGCCGCATGTCGTCACGCCCATCCTGTCGTTTGTGCGCGCCAAGTATCCCCGCCTGAGCTTCCGCCTGATGTTCGACGAGGATCCGATGGGCGGCATCCTAGAAAACGTCGATATCGCGCTGCACTTCGGTGATCACACGCCGCCCGGTCCGTGGGTCTCGCGTGAGCTCGTACGGGTGCGGGTCTGGGCGATTGCCAGCGCCGACTACCTGGCCCGTCGGGGACAGCCACAGCGGGTTGAAGATCTGGCGCAGCACGATCTTTTGTCGTGGGAGGCTCCCGGCCTGGATGGGCGACTGTGGCCGACGCTGCACGGCGAGCTTTTGAAGGTCACGCCGGTGCTGGTCGCCAAGCACATTCACTTCCTGCGACAGTTCGCGATCGCGGGACTGGGGATTGCGATGGTGCCCGATGCCCTGCTGCCCGACCCGGGGGTGTCGGAAGGAACCCTTGTGCCGGTGCTGCCGAAGCTGCTGGGTCGCGAGGTCGGCCTGCGCGTCGTCGTGCCAGCGGTGCTGTCGGACATCCCGCGCATTCGCGCCATGCTCGATCTGCTCAAGCCGCTGCTCGGCGACTTCGGGCTGTAGGCCACGCAGCGCCTACGACTGGATCTTCGAGGTCCCCGCGGCGCAGTCGGGCACGGTGCTACCCGGAGCCTTGGCCCCGTCGCAGCAGGTATCGGCGGTAGTCGCGCCATTGCTGCGCGTCGTTGTACAGGTGACGCCCCCACTGACGCAGCTGGTGGACGTTCCGCCGCCACCGACCGCACCCGAGCAGCAGCTAGCGCTGACCTGGGTAGCGCCAGTCTGGCAGGTGACGGCATAGGTTGTGGTGGTCCCTGACAGCGTGATCTCCGACGGATAGGTCGGCTCCGCCAGCGTGAGGGTGGTCGTGATCGGCGTCAGGCTGTAGGAGCCAGAGAGTAGCCAGTGGCCGGTATCGGACGGACTGATCTGGCTGTTCGGATCGACGCGCGGGCCGATGGCGATGCCGCTTAGCGTCGTGCCCGCCCGGCAGAAGTTGTCGCCTAGCTTGCCCAGCCCCATGACGTAGCCGGTTTTGCTGTGGAAGGTCAGCGCGATGTCGCCGCTCTTGTAGACCGAGCCGGTGACCGGAATGCGCGAGCCGTCGGCGAGCTTGAGCGATCCACTCAGCGCGCCATCGCTCAGCGATTCTTCGAGTACGAGCGGACCTGCGAGCCGCAGACCGGCCGAGGGCCCGGTGGTGATATCGACGGAAAAGTCGCTGTATTCGCAGATCCGCGAGGTCGGCGCGCTGGCCATCATCGGCGACGCAGTTCCGCCGCAGCTAGCAAGCAGGCCAGCCAACGCAGTGAGCGACGACAGGCGAAACGTAAGATTGACCCAGCGGAGTGAGCTCCAAGAGCGCATGGCAGATCCCCTTTGTGCAGGCCTAA
>DAORCZ010000394.1:1884-7391 GCA_035345735.1 Pseudomonadota bacterium
GGGGCGAGTGTGATATAGAAGCGCTTCGCCGCTGCGGCTGACGCGCTCAGCCTGCTGCCCGCTAGGCTTTCGGCAGCGACGACGGCGTACAGCGAGAAAACCAACCTATGGCGTACATCACCTGGCTGCTCCAGCTCATCCGCAACCCTGAGGCCATCATCCAGCAGGCCGGCGCTTATGCCCTGGTCGTGCTCGCGCTCATCATCTTTGCCGAGACCGGCGCGCTGGTGTTCTTCCTGCCCGGCGACTCGCTATTGGTGACCGCTGGCCTGTACGCGGCGAAGGGCAGCCTGGATGTCTGGACGATGAATCTGGTGCTGATTCCGATGGCCATCCTCGGCGATGCCCTGTCCTACTTCATCGGCAACCGAGCCGGGCCCCATCTTTTTAATCGCCCGAAGTCGCGCTTCTTTAACCCCCAGCACCTGCGCGACGCACACGCCTTTTACGAACGGCACGGCGGGAAAGCCATCATCATCGCCCGCTTCATTCCCATCCTGCGAACCTTCGTCCCCGTCGTCGCTGGAGCGGCGCAGATGACTTATACCAAGTTCGCCTCGTACAACATTGTGGGCGGCGCGGCCTGGGTGGCGTCGATGAGCTTGACCGGCTACTTCCTCGGCGCCTTTTTTGAGCGGCTGTTCGGCGTGAAGATCGAGCACCACATCGAAAAGGTCATCATCGTCGTCGTCTTCCTGTCGATCCTGCCCGGCATCGTGGGCTATCTGCAGGCCCGACGAGAGCGCGTGGCATCTTCCTCGAAGGCGGCCTGACAGGGTACAATTCGCGCATGTCTACGGCGGTACCCGGCGAGCTGCTCTTAGTCCTGTGCACCTTCCCCAATCCCGACGAAGCGGCGGGGACTGCCGAGCGCCTGGTCTCGGAAGGGCTGGTAGCTTGCGCCAACCTGCTGCGCGAGGTCCGCTCGATCTACTTTTGGGCCGGCGAGATCGTGAACGCCACCGAGGTGCTCTGCCTGTTTAAGACGCGGGCCGATCTGTTCGACGAGCTCTCGGCGCGACTGCGCGAGCTACACCCCTATGACGTGCCCGAGATCGTCGCGCTCAAGCCGACTGCCGTCAACGAGCCATACCTAAACTGGGTGCTTGGCGAGACCAAGAAGCGCTAAGCACCCACCGTCCCCCGATGCTGCAAACGAGGCGAACATGAGCGAAGCCACGAGTCAGACTGCCAGCTCTCCTGAGTCCCCCGCCCCCGCCCCGCCGTTTGCCGACCGCCTGCCGATTGGCCTGGCCGGCGAGCGCAAGGCCTTTGCGCTCTTGTGCTTGGCGTTCTACACGGCGTTCTTTGGGCTGCTCTCACTGCTCTTGTGGAACGCGCCGCCGGATCAGCCGGAAGTGCGCGCTTGGTGGGGCTGCTTTGCGGCCTTTGCTGGTTGCTATGGCCTGGCCTTCTTCGCGCTCGGCGCGGGCTGGTTTTGGGCCCGCTGGTTCGCCATTGGCCTGGGCTATTCCGGCGTCACCGTCGCGTTCTGGAGCATCGTGACCCAGCGCGCCATCGACCCGGTCATCGCCTTTTATGGCGCGACGCACGGCATCATTCTTCTGTTCCTGCAGGGCAAGCAGCTCATCGCGGAATTCGATGCCAAGCCCGGCTATCGCAAGATGCTCGGCCTCGATGAAAACGGCGTGCAGCGGGTGCGTGCGACGGTGACGCGGGCGGCAGCGACGCTGCCAACGCTGATCCTCATCGCCCTGTCCCCGCGCGAAGGGGGCGAAGGTCTGCTGGCGGCGGCCCTCGGCATCTTCGGCATCTGGGGCCTGCTGCGGGCGCGCACCGTGGGGGCGCTGGCGCTGCTTTCCGCGGCACCGCTGACGCTGCTCTCGGCGCTGCACGGCCACTCTGCGGCGCAGAGCAGTGTCGGTAGCTTGGTCGCGCCGGACCTGATTCATTTCTTGGCGCTGTCGGCTGGGCTCGTGCTGCTCTCGGCGAGCGTGCCCTTCATTCGGCCGATGGTGCGCTTCGTCAGCCGTCCCAGCGTCTAGGCCGCGCTGACCCGGCAAGCTGCCCTCTCCCCTCTTGCACTCCTTGGAAATGACTTCTGCCTCGCTCCTACCGCTGCTCTCAACGCGGCGCATCGTGATCTGTGTTGGCTCGGGTGGGGTTGGCAAGACCACCAGCGCCGCAACGCTCGCGCTCTTGGCGGCAGTCGCCTTGGGACGGCGAGTATTGGTGCTGACGATCGATCCGGCCCGCCGCCTAGCCGACGCCCTGGGGGTAAAGGCCTTGGGGCACGACATCCAGCGCGTGCCTGACGACAAGCTGGATGCCGTGGCTCGCCGTCGTGGCATCGCCCGTGCCCCCGGGGGGACGCTGTCGGCGATGATGCTCGATCAGAAGCGCGCCTTCGACGAGATCGTCGAACGCTATGCCCGCGATGCCTCGGTGCGCGGCCGCATCTTCGAAAACAGCATCTATCAGCAGATCAGCGCCCGCTTGGCCGGCTCGCACGAGTACGCGGCGATGTCCAAGCTGTATGACTTGGCGCAGGTCAACCCGCCGCCTTACGACCTCATCGTCCTCGATACGCCGCCGACCGAAAACGCACTCGACTTTCTGGAGGCGCCCGACCGCATCAGCCAGGCCATCGACTCGCCGGCTCTGCAGTGGTTCATCAAGCCCTACCTGCAGGCCGGTAGCTGGAGCCTGCGCCTCGTCGGGGTCGGCGGGGCCTTCGTGCTGCGCGGCCTGTCGCGCTTCGTCGGCTCGACCTTCCTGCAGCAGATGGCGGAGTTCTTCGTCGAGTTCAGCGAGGTCACGGCCGGCTTCCGCGAGCGCGCCGAAAAAGTTCGCACCCTGCTGCGCAAGCCCGATGTCGCCTTTGTCCTGGTCTGCAGCCCGGAGCAGCTATCGATCGAGGAAGCTCTGTACTTCCACGGTCGCCTGCGCCGCGCCGAGATGCCGCTCGGCGGAGTGGTCGTCAATCGCGTTCACGCCGCCGGTCCCGAGCTGCCGGCGGGTTTCGCCGAAGAGGTCCGTCATCAGCCGGCGCTGCGCGGTCTGTTGCCGGAAGACCTGCGGCGCTTCATCGACGATTTGATCCGCACCTACGATGAACAGCAGACCTTGGCGGTGGCCGACCAAGCCGCGATCCGCGATCTGCAGCGGCAGGTGGGAGGGCAGGGGGCCGGTAGCCCCGATGCCGTCCCGTTGTGCACGGTACCGATGTTCGACAGCGACATCCACGACGCCGAAGGCATCGCGCGCATCAGCGAGTACCTGGCGCCGCGGCCTTCTGCGGCTTCCCCCGTCGAGCGCCGTCTCTAGCGCGCCCGCTTGCAGCCTGGCCTGCGGCCCGGCCCGCACTGCGGTCCATGGACCGATCTCTTGTCTTGTATTGAGTACTTGACATCGCAGATCTTGCGGGACATCGTCCCTGGGCAATGCTCTCGTTGCGAGACTCGCCGTCACAATCCTTAGGAGCGCTCGCCGCGCCGATCCTGGCAGTGCTGCCAGCCCAGGCGTCGGCGCAGTCTCCGGTGCGGGCGCTCGTCACTGAGCTGGGCGGGCCCTGTGTCGAGGTGCACAACGCGGAAGAGGCGCTCGCGGCAGTGCAGCGGGACCGCCCTCTGATCCTGCTGGTCGACCTGTGCAGCGGCGATACCGGTGAGAGGCTGCTGCGCGGACTGCGCGACGGAGCGGATCGGGTGAGCCGGATGCTGGCTCCGCTTCTGGGTGACGCGCCGCTCCTGGCGTTCATCCCAAGCCCCGATCCTGAGCTCGCTCGCCGCGCCTATCTCGACGGAGCCAGCGACGTCTTATGTCAGGCGCTGGGACGCGATGTGCTGTCGAGCAAGGTGCGGGCTTGGCTGCGGCTCGCCGAGCGTGCCCAGCGGCTGATGGCGCTGCGCGACTTTGCGCACGAAGCCCGCCATCCGATCACCGCGATTGGGGCCGCTGCCCATATGCTGATCTCCGATGTCGCGCTGTCGTCTCGTGACGAGGGCGAGCGGCGTCGGCTCAGCCAGACCATCCTGTCCGAGTCCGAGCGCATGGGGCGCATGGTCGAGCACTACCTCGATGCCGATCCCAGCCTGCGCATCGGCGACGCACCGCTCACCGAAGCGCCGCTCGATCTCATCCGCAACCTCCTTTCCGTCAATCTCGGGGGAGAGCAGCGTCGGCGCGTGACTCTCTACGCCACCGGTGAGATTCCCGATCTGGCGGTCGAGCCGGATCACCTGCGGCAGATGCTGCTCAACCTCGTCGAAAATGCGCTCACCGCCACGGCCGGGGGTGGCGAGGTCGGGGTCGAGGTCATGGTCGATGCCACCGGGGCGGCCGTGGCGGTGCGCGACACCGGCGTCGGCATCTCTCCCGACGATCTATCGCGCATCTTTGAGGATGGCTTCACGACGGCCAGCGGGGGAGAAGGGGCCCTGGCCAGCGGTCGCGGCGGCAGCAACCCCAACCTCGGTGGCTCGCGCCGTCGCGGCCTGGGGCTGGGCATCACGCAGCGTCTCTGCCTGGGGGCCGGCGGTCGTCTGTCGGTGCACAGCGAAGCGGGTCGCGGCTCCGTCTTCGTCATTTGGCTGCCCCGTCCGCGCGCGTAGATTCGGCACAGGATATTGCCTCGCGCTGGCTCGCCGCAGTAAAGTGCGCGGCCATGCGCAAACCTTCCTTCGTCTCGTCGTTTCCCTCGTGCGGCCTCGGTGTTTCGCTGTGGGCCGCGCTACCGCTGTCGCTGACTCTGCTCGGCTGTCCGTCGGACAAGGTCACCCCACCGACCAGCAGCCCGGCCAGCAACCCCAGTGCTGCGACGCCGGTTGCCACCACCACCGCCCAGGCGACTCCACCCGCTGCGGATGCCCCGAATCCCAACGACATCCCGGCCCCCAGCGACGTCGCGGCTGCCCCGGCCGATGCCGAGGCGCGTCCGTCCGGCCTCAAGAGCAAGGTGCTGCAGAAGGGCACTGGCACCGAGCATCCGACCGCCGAAGACACCGTCAAGGTTCACTACACGGGCTGGATGACGAACGGCAAGATGTTCGACAGCAGCGTCAAGCGCGGCATGCCGACCGAGTTTCCGCTCAACGGCGTTATCCCCGGCTGGACCGAGGGTGTTCAGCTCATGGTGGTCGGTGAGAAGCGCCGCTTCTGGATCCCCGGCAACATGGCCTACGGCGAGACCGCGCGTCGTCCCGGCATGCCGTTTGGCACCCTGGTTTTCGATGTCGAGCTGATCAGCATCAAGGCCGCGCCCAAGCCCATCCCGGCCCCCACTGATGTCGCCGCTGCGCCGAAGGATGCCAAGAAGACCGCCTCGGGCCTGGCCTATAAGACGCTGCAGAAGGGCACCGGCACCAAGCACCCGCTGGCCTCGAACCAGGTCTCGGTCCACTACACCGGCTGGACGACCGACGGAAAGATGTTTGACAGCTCGGTGATGCGTGGCGAGCCGACCAGCTTCCCGCTCGACGCCGTCATCAAGGGCTGGACCGAGGGCGTGCAGCTGATGGTCGAGGGGGAAAAGACCCGCTTCTGGA
>DAORCZ010000395.1:0-1506 GCA_035345735.1 Pseudomonadota bacterium
CAAGACCGATCAGCAGAAGCGCACGCACGAACCATGGCCAGATGGATTTGCTCATGCCCACTCGCTACGGGAGGCGAATCCGAAAGGGGGCCCAGGGATCGGGCGACAGCACAAAGCGGATGACCGTCTCGCCCTGCCCCGCGTCAGAGAGGATGCGCCAGGTGCTCACGCCCTCCTGATCGAGGGTGGTCTTTTGCAGCAAGCGAAACAGGCTCCAGGCCGAGTCCGCCACTTCCAGCGTCTCGGTGTGCTTGCGACCCGAGCGCGCCGCGGTGCGCTCGCTACCGACCAGGGCAATGCCTTGATTCCACCACTCGATGCTCAGCGGTTCGGCGGTGACCCGCTGATTGAAGCCATACACCGATACCTTGCCAATCTGCAGGAATGCCGCCGAGGGCGGGGCGCTGTTGTCTGGCGTGGTGATGCCGCCCGGCACGCTGCGGACGCTGAAGCGCAGCGGCTGTCGCTTGCCCGAGCGGTCGAACAGGGTGCGCGACAGCTTCGCGAGCTGATTGAGCGTGCTCAGCATGTCCTTGGGCAGCGACGCACCGTGCCCGCCTTCGCTGCGCGCGCGATACGCTCCCGACTGCTCGCTGAGGACCGGCGCATAGAACGTGCGCACATCCTGCCAGAACGAGCCGCTCGACTCGTTCAAGAGGTCAAGCTCGCTCGGCGCAACCTCGCGCTCGGCACCTTGATTGAACGGAAAGCGCGACAGGATCTGACTAATCGGCGACAGCGTCTCGTGCTGCCAGTGGCGGGCCACGGCGCGCTCGATGTCGTGGACGCCACGACGGTACGCCACGTCAAAAGGTGCAAGAAACGGCCGCCGCAGCGAACCGATGATCCCGGCCTTGTCGAGAAAAGCTTCCGCCTGTTTGTATGGCGCCTTGTCATCGCCCTGCAGCACCGAAAGTGCGCCGCGGCCCAGTGCACCCAGCTGATCTTCCAAGGTCTGGGCATCACTGCTGGCGAAGCCCCCCGACGATCCCGATGGAGTGCCACTCGCCGCCCCCGCGCTGCCCACGCCTTTGCCCGGCGCGCCTTTTCCGCCCTCAAACAGAGCGACGCGATCCAGGTCTTCGGCTTGCTTGGCGATGATTTCTAGAAATCGCTGAAGCTCCTGGGGTTTGGGTCGCCTGCCGCCCGCGACTTCGCCGCCAGCTCCATTCTTGCTGCTGTCTTTTCCGTCGCTGCCGGTAGCGCCTTCACCCTTGGGCGGAGACTCGCCATACATCACCCGCACGATGGGCTGAAACTCGGCCAGACACTGCGCAAGCGGCGCCAAGTAAGGGTCTTCCATGCCGCGCAGCGAGGCATTTTCGGCAACCGCAAAGAGGTGCGAGACAAAGCGCGATCCCGGCCGCGTGAGATCTAAGAGGGCGGTGTGCAGCTCAGCCACCGAGCCGTCGCCCGCGTGAAAGTGAAAGCTCAAGTGAAAGTGCTCTAGCGCCTGGCAGTACCTGCGGGCGTAGCTCTCGATCTCGCCGCGAACCAGCTTCGACA
>DAORCZ010000395.1:1606-7380 GCA_035345735.1 Pseudomonadota bacterium
ACAGCGCGCGGTTGTACTGGTCATCGATCCGCTCGCTGGGCGCGCGGTCGCTGGTGTGCAGTGAGGCCAGGCGCGGCTGTAGCTCAGCGTCAGAAAACGGCGGCATCTCGGGGTTCTGGGTCCCCTCGCTGCGCCGCAGGGTACGTGTGGCCGTGCAGAGCTGCTGCTTCTGGCTATGCGATAGCTTCTGCCCCTCGGTGCAGGGGCGGCAGTGACGACGATGTGATCCGCGCCGACACTCGCAGCAGCGCGCCGGCGAGGCAGCGCCGGCTTGGGCGGCCGCCACGCGATACGACAAAAGAAAGCGCTTCCGGCTGCGCATCAGAAGCTCCAGCCAAGCGCGCTCGCTGATGCTGAGCAGCTTGTTACCGGGAAACGCCAGCTCGATCAGGTCACTGTCCCGGCTGGCCTCGGCACTGCTGCTCTCGCTGCGCCCCGACAGCGAGTTGATCCATTTGAGCAGTGCGAACAGGCTCATGCGGCCGCCGCGGTTGATCTGCAGCGAGCCGTCGCGCACCAGGTGCAGCAGTCGCTCGATGGTCTCGGCGTTATCGAGCAGCCAGGGGTCGGGGGTCAGCACGCCAGCGTTGCCGTTGAACAGCTTGTTCATGTCGAGCGGCGACTCTTCGCTCAGCACCTGATACATGCGGCGCAGCGCCGCGGCCTGTCGCACCTTGCGCGTGGTCTCGCGCAGTCGCTCGGCTTCGCGCCGCAGGTGTTCCAGGTTGGCGCCCGTGATGTAGGGCTCTTTGGTGGCGTGCTCGACGCTGCTGACGAATTCGCGCCAGGGACGAAGATCGGCGATCGGAAACCGCGCGGCATCTGAAGGCAGGGGCGGCAACAAGAGCAGCACGCGCTCGCTCCACGGCTTCTCGCCCTGCCGCACGTAGTCTTCGAACAGGTCGGGCGGCAGCCCCAGCGTGCTGGCAAAGTCCCCCGGCGCATTGCGCACGATGGCCCCCAAGGTGTTGTCGCGTGTCGCGTACAACGCGGCGAGCGCATACAGAATCTTGTCGCGCAGTCGCTGTCGCACACCGGCTTCTAGCGCTGGACGCAGATAGCCTTGGCGAATCGCGGCCACATACTGCTCGCGAATCGCGGCCTGCTCCCGGCGCAGCAGCCAGCGCAGCGGACGAAACTTCGCTTGGGCTTCCTCGACCACGGCCAGCTTTTCGGTGGCGTGCCGCTCGGCGCGACGAACGACATCCGACTCGCTGGGGCTGCTCAGCGACTCTTGTGCCCGCCGTACCGCGCCCTCAAACGCCGCCACGGCGGCACCAGCCTCGGCCACGCGCTCACTGTGACGACGCTGCGTCAGCCACAGCGGCAGCACACCGGCCAGCAGGATAAGCACGCTCAGGGCGGCATGCAGCGGCGAGATTCCCAGCGCCGCCAGCCAGCGGAAGAGCCGTGACACCGACGTCGCCACCTGCGGCCGGCTAAGTCCCGTGGTGTCGAAGGGATTGCCGACCTGTTCATCAGCGGCCAGCGAGAAAAAATAGACCTGCTTGACGTCGGGCCGCGCCGAAGCCACTGAGCCTTCGACGAGCGCCGCGATGAAGGCCCGCACCGGACCGAGGACCGTCTCGGCCGAGCTGAGCAGCGCCACGCTGGCTTCAAAGCGCGCCACCGGCAGCGAGGTCAGGGCCCGCGGCACATGCTTCTCGTACCCTTTGAGGGCGGCGACCATGCCGCCTTCGGCGTCGCCGCTGATATCCAGCACCAGCGGTACGCGTCCTTTGTTTAGGAAACGCGCGAACTCGACATAGCCGCGCACCCGCTCCATATGCGTCAGACAGATCCGCGTCTGGATCGGCACGCCGTAAAGCTCGGATAGGAGGTTCAGCTTGCCGCGAATCAGCTGTGCCTGCTGACGAATGACGTCGGGCGATGCCGTGCTCAGCACCGAGGCCTTGAGCACCACCACGACCAGCGGCGGTACACCCCGCGGCAGCGCGGCCCGCCACATGCGCCGGAACGCCTCGTGCACATCGCGCGTCGTGAACTGCAGGAGCGTCGCTGAGATCTCCTGCACCACCAGCCGACTGCCCAGATAGACCTGCATCAGCGGGTCGGGCGTGTAGCTGGGCAGGAACTGGCTGGCCTGGCCTTGCCAGTCGACGCGGCGGGTAATCAGCGCGCTCTTCCCTACGCCGGGATCGCCCAGCACGATGAAGTGGTCGTAGTCCGGCAGGGCCACGCGCACCGACGGTGGCAGCGGGGCCAGGAACTGCTGCCAGATCGACAGCAGGCGCTTGGGGGTGATGATGCTCTGCGCAATCTGACGCGTAAGCTCGCGCTGATCGCGCTTGCGCAGCAAGGTTCGCAGGATCAGCGCAAACACGCCGAGCAGCGCCAGGCTGAAAAACCCGACGGCGATCAGCAGGGCCAGGCGCTGATTCGACAACGCCAGGCCGACTGTGCTCACGCTGCTTGTCATCGTGCTCCTGCGGCGCGGTCCGGGGTCCGCGCCGCGCTACTTCTTCTTCGACTTCTTGCTGCGGCTGCTCTTCTTGCTCTTGTCTCGCTTCTTTCGCTTGTCCTTCCCCTTGCCGGTTTTGTCCCCTGATTCCGACGACGCTTTGCTGGTGTCCGTCCCCACGCCTCCACCTTTGGGGTCGCCCCCGCTGGGGTCGGGCTTAGCGGCCTGACCTCCGGGAACCGCGACCAAGGTCACAGCCGCTTCGCCATCGCGACTGCAGTCGACCGGTAGGCGCTGATCAGAAAAGCCTTCCTTGCGCAGCGACAGGATCTCGATCTGCGAGCCGCGCGTATGGGTGTACGCAAACGGTGTCTTGCCCAGGATCTGCCCTGTGGCATCGACCACCTCAGCACCCGGTGGCTCGCTGCGAATCTGCCAGCGCGCCGGCTGGTTGACATCACCGCCCCCATCAAGCAGCAGGCGCACCACGACCACCATGCCGACGACTGCCAGCAACAGGGCCGCGCCCGCTCCCAGATACAGCCCGCGGCCGGCCGTTAGCTGACCCAGCAGCCCGCCCCCCGCCGGGGCCATGGCGCCCGGCGCCAAGCCGGATACCGACGGTGCCGGCGTCGGAAGCTGGCCCGGAATCACGATCTGCGACAACAGCCCGGTCGTAGAGCCCGACAGCCGCCCCAAGATCGCTGCGACTTCACCCGCGCTGGGCCGGGCTTCGGGTTGCTTCGCGAGCATGCGCCGCACCAGCGCCACCAGATCCGCGGGGCAGCCGGGGACTTTGCTGTCCAGGCCCGGCGGCTCCTGCGTAATGTGCGAGGCCATGAGCGCCGCATCGCTGCGCGCTTCGACGAAGGGATGTTCGCCGCTTAAGGCTTCAAACAGGATCAGCCCCAGCGAATAGACATCGCTGCGATCCGAGACATCGCGCGCGCTCTTGCACTGCTCGGGCGACATATAGGCCGGCGTACCCAGCGAGACGCCGACGCGGGTCAGCGCCTTGGCGGCGGGATCAGCAGCCAGCTTGGCGATGCCGAAGTCGAGGATCTTGGCGCGCTCGCTGTCCGAGCCCTCGGCCTCCGGCACGAGCAAGATGTTGACCGGCTTGAGATCGCGGTGGATGACCTGCTTGCTGTGCGCCGCGGCCAGGCCCAGCGCCACCTGCTTGCCGATGCGCATCGCCACTTCCGGCGACAGCTTGCCGCTGCGCGCCAGTCGCTGCCGCAGCGAGTCGCCCTCCAGATACTCCATGACGATGTAGGGCGAGCCCGCCGCCGACGTACCAAAGTCCGAGATCGAGACGACGTTGGGGTGGTTGATGATGTTGACGGCGCGCGCCTCGTTGAAGAAGCGCTGCACGAATTCAGGATCTTGCTGGAAGTCCTTGTGCAGCACCTTGATGGCGACGCGCCGCTGGATCTGCGAGTGCACCGCCTCATAGACCGAGCCCATGCCGCCCGTGCCAACGAGCCGCACGATGTTGTACGGGCCGATCTGCTTCTCCATCCACTCCTCCTCGCTCGCTTCCGAGTTGCATCGCGCATGCCAGCGTCTGCGCGCGCAGTGCGCGGTGGCCCCGACCGTTCGCCCGCCGCGGATCGGGCGAGCAAGCCGCCGCAGCGGTCCGCCCCTGCCGTAAGGCGCGACGTGACAGCCCGCCCCCCGGCAGGTGAGCCAAACTTCGATCTCGCGATCTGCCTAGCGACTTGCGATGCAGACGAGGTCGGACGGGCCAGGCAATGGGGTCAAAAACTGCGGGGACGGCGACCTAGATCCCACAGGCGGACATCCGCGAACGAACCGCTGAAGACTCGCTGCTGGCGAGGATCTTCCCCAGCGCACGCTGCCCCAGTTCGAAACCCGAGATGAGATGTTTTCTATTCGAGATATCGAGTTCCATCTTGCGCGACATCAGACCCAGCAGCCTGTCTGCCAGCATTTCTCGCCCCGACTTCTTCTTGAGGTATTGGCCGAGGTATGAATCATCATTATTAAATCGCGTGCGATAATTCAATTTACTATGTGGATCCCAGAAATCCATAAATACAATCTTTCCCTTATCTGGCAAAAAAAAGAAATTATCCACATTCAGAAACCAATCGTATCCGAATTCGGGATCAAGGGTCAGGCTAAAGCGATCGCGGTTGCCAAGAAACAAATCGACCGCCATCCCCTTCCCCAGCTCTTGCATGGCTTCTTTCTGTTCCAAGACTTTGGCCAGCTTCTTCTTCATGGCCGCATCCTGCTTTGCGTCCATGAAGGACTGCACGCCGTCGCACCAGTCAACGATCTGGAACAAGCGCGAAGCCCACTCGTCGCGCGAACCTAGCGAGCTAGCGCCCGGCAGTTCGATATACATAGGCGCGGCCTCGCCGCGATATAAGGCACGTGCGGCGACCGGAACACTGGAGTCCGCCATGACCTTGCTGAACAGCTCGCAGGCCCAGGCCATGTTGTTCCATTTTCCACTGTATGTGGCATTTGGATCGGATGAGTGTGCGTGAGGAATTTGTTTCTCGGCTTTTATCGCGTATCTATTGCCGTTGATGGTAACTCGCCATACATTGTCGACAATCTGCTTGAAGCCGGAAACATTGACGGCATTTAGATCTTGAATCATGTTCGATCCATATTTTCGGTTGAAACATTATCGCCCTGTGTTATTTTTTGAGTGAACTATCCCCCTATTTATCTCTCAACCTACATTGGCAAACTTCTTACGACCACACGGTTGTAATCCACGTCCGAGATCAGCAGTTGATTGCCGATACGCAGCAGGGAGGCCGGGGCGCTGAGGCGTTCAAGGGCGGGCATATCGGGGTGGTTGGGCAGAGCCGAGGCGAAGTCGGGCTGGCCCAGGACGCGGTCGGCGGGCATGCCGTTCTTGGTCGGAATCTGATCCCAATAAAGGACGCGCGACTGCGTGGTGCACGGGACATACAGGTGGCCTTGATCGACCAGCACATCGATCGGGTTTTCGACCAGCACGCGATCCGGCCGCGTGTAGGAATTGCCAAAGGAGGCCTGCCCGACCACGACATCCGCGGGCTGGCCATCGCGCGTCGGCAGCGAGTTCCAGATCAGCACGCGATGATTGCCACCGTCCGCCACCAAGACGCGGTTGCCGTCGGCGAAGACGCCCCGCGGCACCAGCAGGGTGCTGGCCGATAGGCCGCCGCTGTTGGCGCCGCCGCTGGTCAGGTTTTGCTGACCCAGCACGCGGGTTGCCAGCGAGCCTTGCGCGACCGGCGCATCGAACCGCAGCACGCGATGATTGTTGGTATCGGCGACGTACAGACGGCCACTTGCGAAGCGCAGTCCGTAGGGGTTTCTAAAC
>DAORCZ010000396.1:0-7375 GCA_035345735.1 Pseudomonadota bacterium
GATCTGCGGATCGTCGCGGCCACCAATCGCCGCCTGGAAGAAGAGGTCAGCCGCGGTCGCTTTCGCCAGGATCTCTACTTCCGGCTGGCCAGCGCCGTCGTCGTGCTGCCGCCCCTGCGCGAGCGGCCGCGCGAGCTGCCGATCCTGTCGCGGGCCTTCCTGGCACAAGCCGGTCAGAAGCTGGGGCGACCGTCGCTGATGCTGGCACCCGCGACGATGGAGCGCCTGCTGCGCTACGGCTGGCCAGGCAATGTGCGCGAGCTGAAGAACGCCATGGACTACGCCGCCGCCATCGTCACCGAGGAGGTGGTGGGGCCCGAGGCGCTGCCTGCCGCCGTGCTGTCGGCCACGCCGTCGAGTCCCAAGCCGGTCGCGGGGGGAACGACGCCCGAGGGGCCGCTGCCCGCCTCGCTGGCCCAGCTGGCGCGCGTCATTCTGCGCCTGGATGTCGGGGACAAGCTGGGGGCCATCGAAGAGGCGTTGATCGGCGAAGCCCTGGCCTTGGCCGACGGCAACAAGAGCGCGGCGGCTCGTCTGCTGGGCGTTCATCGCAAGGTCGTCGAGCGTCGTCTGGCGCGCGAGCCCGGGACCTCCTAGGAAAACTACAGACCGGCGGGCTGCGGGGTCCGAATTTTTACGTGGGGGCAGAAATTGCTGGGCGCGGTCCCGCCGTTTCTTGCTAACAGCTGGGTATGGGCCTCATTCGTGAAGCGAGCAGCAGGGTGCCGCGCCTGCCGCGCCTGGGGGCCGGATCGTTGCTGTCGGGGCTGCGTCTGGCGCTGTGTCTTGGGCTGTGTCTATGGGTCTCGGCTTGCAAAAAAAGCCCGCCGGCCGCAGCGATCCCGCGCGTGACCCGCATCGCCATCGCTGGGGTGGGCGAGGCCAGTGAGGAAGCTGCCGATCCCCGGGTGACGCGCCTTGTCGAATCGGCGGTCCGCGGCTTGGGGCGGGCGGGTGTGCCGGTGCAGCTCCAGCCGCCGGCTCCCCAGCCGGCCGACTTCGCGCTGCGCCTGCAGCTGCAGGTGCAGACGCAAGAGCGACGTGAGCCGACAGGAACCCCCGGTGGGCCGAGCGCCAAAGCCCCGGCGGTGCCGCCCGCGAGCGGTCCGGCGTCGATTCGGCTGCGGGCGCTGTGTGCCGGCGTGCTGAGCCTGCAGGGGGGCGCCAGCCTTGTTGGTGCCGAGGACCGCCCTGAGGAAAAGAAGCCATCGCTGGAGCTGTCGAAGTTCGACCACCTGGGGATGAGCGAAGACGAGCTGTCGGCCCCGCCGGAGAACGCCTGGGTCTTTGATCGGCTGTCGCGCCTAGTCGAAGACAGCGCCTACACGCTGGGGGCGGAGCTTCAGCTCTTGCGAGCCGACTCGCGCGAGCTGGTCACCCGGGTCGCCGATAAGGCGGGCGACGAGGCGCTGCGGGCGACGGCGATTCAGATCCTGGGGCGGCGGCGCGAGCGGCTGGCCATTCCGGTCTTGGTCGGGCTGATTCGCGAGACCGGCTCGCGGCGGAAAGAGGCGCTGCTGGCTGCCGATAAGCCGAGTCCCGCGGAGCTGGCCGACCCAGCGGTGCGGAGGCAGGCGCTGGCCCAGGCGCAAAAAGCGCGGCAGCAGCAGGATGTGCTTCTGGTCTTGCGCGACTCGGCGATTGGCGCGCTGATCGAGATCGGCGATCGCTCCGCGGTGCGACCGCTGCTGGACTCGGTGGCGTTTCTCGATGGCAGCGAGATGGGCAAGCTGCTGGAAGCGGTGGCGACGCTGGGCGGCGACGAAGCCAAGAGCTATCTGCGCTTCGTGTCGACCAGTCATCCCGAAGCCAGCCTGCGCGATGAAGCCAAGGCCGCCCTGCAGCGTCTAGAGAGAAGAGAAGCGGAACCAGCGCCGGCCACCGCCCCGTAATTCCTGGTGGCGCGCACGTCTTGCGCTGACCGGACCATGATACGCTTACACCACGCCACCTTCGGCCCTGCGCCGGATCGTCACTCTGGGAGGACGCCTATGCCCACTCGTTTGTCGTCTCGTTCTCGCCGCTTGCCGGCGCTGCTCTTGGGCAGCGCGCTCCTGGCTTCGGCGGCCTATGCCGGTACGCTGGCCCCACGCCTGGCTGCGCCGGCCGGCGCCTTTCCGTTTGCCGAGTACGATGCGCTGCTCAAGAAGTACGTCGATGACCAGGGCCGCGTTGACTACAACAAGCTGAAGCAGACCGACACCGAGACCGTCGAGAAGCTCTACGCCGTGGTCTCGGCGACGGGGCCCGATAAGACGCCCGAGCTTTACAAGGGCAAGAACGCGGCGCTCGCCTACTACATCTCGGCCTACAACCTGCTCGTCTGGAAGAACGTCATCGACGGCATTCCCAAGCTCAAGCGCGTCGATCAGGGGCTGTATTCGTTCTTCCGCAACCCCGAGTTTCAGGTCAACGGCGCCGAGGTCGATCTCGACGACCTGGAAAAGAAAGTCATCCGCCCGCGCTTCAAGGATGGCCGCCTGCACTTCGCGCTGAACTGCGCCAGCGGCGGCTGCCCGCGCCTACCCCGCGATGCCTTCACCCCCGACAAGGTGCAGGCCCAGCTCGACACCGAGTCGAAGCGCTTCTGCAACGAGAAGCGCAACGTCGACTACGACCCAGCGACGAAGACCGTCAAGCTGTCGATGATCTTCAAGTGGTACAAGGACGACTTCGGCGGCAGCAACATGGCGGTCATCGACTTCATCAACAAGTACCGCGCCGACAACGCCAAGCTGCCCCCCGACACCAAGATCGATCACATCGACTACGACTGGCGCATGAACGATCCCGGCCTGCCTAATCGCTAGGCGCTAGGTTTTCCCTCCGCCCGCCTGGTATGGTCGCGGCGATGGCTGCGATCCCTGATCTTCCTCGCGATGTGTGGTTGATTGGTTGGTTTGATGTGCGTGAGGCGCTGCGCTCGCGGCGGGCGCTGACGCTGGTCGGCTTGTATCTGTTTGTCTCGACGCTGTCGGCCTTTTCTTTCGTCCGGGCGGTCGAGGCCGTCGAGAGCAAGCTGGCAGCGCTTTCGGCTGAGGCAGGGGGCGCGCAAGCGGGCGCGGTGCTGAGCCTGGCGAAGAGCGAGGGCTATCGTCGGGTCCTGGAAGTGCTGACGCTGGGCGATGGCAAGCAGGCGGCGTACCTGGCCTCGCTGCCGCCGATGGGGCTGTTCGTCATCCTGGTCATGCTGACGATGAGCCCGTGGCTGCTGGCGCTGACGGCGGCGGATCAGGTGGCTGCGGATCTGCACTTCCGCACGGTGCGCTTTGTCGTCCTGCGGACCTCGCGCCTCGCCTTCGTGCTGGGCAAGCTGTGGGCGCAGGTGCTGCTGCTGTCGGTGGTGACGGTGGCGGCGCTTGTGCCAGCGCTGCTTTTGGGGATGCACTACCTGCGGTCCTTCGATGCGGCGGCGACGCTGCGCTTTCTGGCTGGCATGGCGCCGGCGCTGCTCGGGTATGCCTTTGCTTTTCTGGGCCTGACCTCGCTGTCGTCGCAGCTTTCGTCGACGCCGGGACGGGCGCGAGCGCTGACCTTGGGCCTGTTTGTCGGGCTGTGGCTGCTCAGCCTGAAGACGCCGTCTTTCGACAGCCCGCTCGGCCTGCTCTCGTACCTTTCGCCGTGGCAGCTCAAGATGGCGCTGCTCACCGACGACTGGACTCAGCGCGGCCTTGCGATCGCGCTCTGTCTTTTGGCCGGCAGTGCCTTCACCGGCCTGGGCTATCTAATGTTCCGTCGGAGGGACCTATGAATCCGGCTGGCTCGGGACGCGCGCTGGCCATCCGCGCCGAGGGTGTGCACAAGCGCTTCGGCCGCATCGAGGCCCTGCGTGGGGCGGCGCTGCACGTGCCCAAGGGGACGGTGTTTGCGCTGATCGGCACCAATGGCGCGGGCAAGACGACGCTGTTTTCCATCCTGTGCGGTTTTCTTCGCGCCGATCGTGGCCAGGTCGAGGTCCTGGGCGGGCCCCCGGCTTCGCCTCGGCTGCGGGGTCGGCTGCTGGCGCTGCCGCAGGACGCGGTGCTCAGCCGCGAGATGACGGTGCGCGACCACCTGGAATTTCTGGCCCAGCTTCAGGGCATGACGCCGGATCGGGCGCGGCGCGAGACCGAGCGCGTGCTGTCGCTGTTTGGCCTGGAGGACCTGGGCGGCCGGCGGGCTGGAGCGCTGTCGCATGGGCAGGGCAAGCGGGTGGGGGTGGCGCAGGCCTTCCTCGGCGATCCCGAGCTGATTCTGCTCGATGAGCCGACCGCTGGGCTGGATCCGCGCAACGCCCACGAGCTACGCCAGGCCATCGTCAGCGAGCGCGGCCGGCGCACCGTTGTCGTGTCCTCGCACAACCTGCAGGAGCTAGAGGCGATCTGCGATGAGGCGGCCTTTATCGAGCGCGGCCAGACCGTCGATGGCGGGCGCCTGTCGGAGCTGACCAGCCAGGATCGCGAGGTGACGGTCTACCTGGGCAAGGCCGACGCTGGCACGCCGCTTCTTGAGCGCCTGCCGGCCCTCTTGGCCGAGGGGCTGCCGGGGGCCGAGGCGCAGCTTCTGCCCGCCGATCTCAGCGGCCGGCCGACCCTGCGGGTGCGCTTCAATCCAGCCACCGCGGCGAGCGCCACCGGCAGCCCGACCCCACCTGCTGACTCGGACGAGGCAACGAGCGCGCTCCTGCGCGTGCTGCTTTCGGCGGGGGCCCGCATCTCGGAAGTGCAGAAGGGCAAGAGTCTGGAGCAGCGCTACCTGGAGACCACCGCCGGCCGCAGCTAGCGCCAAACCTGGGACCCCGGGCCGACGGGACGCGGATATGTACTTGCCAGATCCAGCTAGGCAAGAATTTATACGTAAATCCGAGGCTGCGAGCCCGACTATGGGCTGTTGCCGGCTGGCCACAGTTTTTTGAGATCGCTCAGGCCGCCCGGCATCCCCTCGCGCGGCCCAGCTCCAGCCATTCACCGACAGGGTTGGGCGAGGGGCAGCGCCAGCGTAAGCGTTGTTCCTGGGCTGGCACGAGGAGTGCTTAAATTCTCGATCCTCGGTCCCACCTCTGGAGGCTTTGATGCGCTCACCTCGATCTGCCTGGTTATTTGGCCTGTTCGCTAGCGTCCTTTTGGGCTGCGGCACCCCCTGCGAGACGACGGCGCAGTGCGGCGACGACGGGATGTGCGTCGCGGCGCTGTGTCAGCCGCTGGCCTGCGAAAAGACGGTCTTCGCCGTCGATCCAGCCAGCGGCGAGTGCGTACCGCTGTCCGGCTGCTTTATGACCGAAGCGCAGCGCGCCTGGCATACCTGCAGCGACGATCCCTGCCTGGGCCGCGACGAAGCCACCTGCCTGACCGACAGCCGCTGCCAGCCGGTCTACAGCAACCCCAAGGTCGACAAGAACGCCCTCGCAAAGAGCCGCGGAACGACAGACCTGGTCGACCAGCAGGTCGGCTGTGCGGCGCTGGACAGCAGCAGTCCCAAGCGGGCTCCAGATGGCCAGGCTCTCGTCGCGGGCGTCAACAATGGCGAGGCCCCCAAGCACGCCAAAGACCCAAGCTGCCTGCCGGTCGACAACAGCGCCCGCGTCTTTAGCGTGTGCCGCGCCGTGCCCAGCGTGCCCAAGCAGACCCGCTGCGAGGGGCTGACGGGGCAAGAGTGCCAGAGCCGACGCGACTGCATGACCACTCCGCCCAACTCTGGCGGCATCGGCTTTGGCGGCACCACCTCGCCGGTGCCGAGTCCTGGACCGGTCGGTCAGCCGCGGCTGGATGACGCCCCGGATGCCCCCAATAGCCTGCCGCGACCCGACGCGGGCCAGTGCTTCACCCGTCACGAGCCACCGGCCACAAGCTGCGCCGGAGCCAGCGCCACCTCCTGCCTGCTGAGCGCGGGCTGCCAGCCAATCGGCAGCAGCTGCTACTGCCCGCCCGGTGGTCTCTGCGACTGCGGGGGCGGCGAGTTTCTGGGCTGCGAGAGCAACGACCGCCTGCGTCGCTGCCGCTCGACTGCCGACTGCGGAGCCAATGAGCGCTGCGACAACGATGAGGCCTGCCTCCTGCCCCGCACCTTCGACAGCACCCCGAGCACCGATGCTCAGCCCGGCTCGGCCAGCTGCGTCGGCGCCTGCGTGCCCAAGGGCTGCGCCGGCATGGGCGAGCGGATGTGCAACGAGCACGCCGAGTGCGATGGCGGCAGCTACGGCACGGTCTGCCGGCCCAAGCCCTACTGCCAGAGCGGCGGCGGCGGCGTCATCCTCGACCTGGTGCCCGACTCGTCGAGCTGCGGCTGCGATGCCGAATTCGTCGGCTGCGGCGAGCAGAAGCCGAGCTCCGAGCTGCGCAGCGAGCGCAGCCTGCTGATCCGCGATCCCGAGATCATCGATGATCCCGCCTTCCGCCTGGCCAGCGTGCTCGGCCGGCTGGCCCCTGCCGACAAGCTCGATGACTTCACCCGCGCCCTCCTGCGTCAGGTCGGCGAGACGCGTACGCTGGGCAACGGCGCCATCGCTCCTCAGCGACGGGGATACGCGAGCTTCCTGGCCGAGCTCAGGCCCGAAACGGCCGGCATCGGCGAGCGGCTGTCGGGCCTGTTGCACCCCACGGCGCTCATCAACCGCATCGATCTGGCCAAGCCCGGGACCTGCGGCGAAGCGCGGCTGACCTATGCCCTGACGCGCGCCTACACCGACGGCAATCAGCGCATGACGATGATCGTCGAGCTGCGCGTGCCCGACGATGGCAACGGCTGCCGCAGCGTCGCGCAACGCTGGGCCGAGCTGTCGCTTCTCGATAGCGTGGCCGAGCGCCGCAGTCGCCTGATTGTGCTCTATGCCGAGCTGCTCAAGCCGCAGAACCTGGGCCAGCTGCGCACCAACGAATTCCTCAACCGCAGCGGCATCGAGCCGTGGGAGCTGCGCGAGTTCCACCTCGATGGCGCCGGCCTGCCCGAGCTCTCGCCGGTGGCCCAGTCCGCCGATGTGCGCTGGCGGGGCGACAGCGGCTTTTTGTCCTGGGTGCGCAGCAATGCGAGCGCGATTCATCTCGGCAATGCTGAGATCCCACGGCAGTACCTGGCTGCCGCCTCGCGCGAAGATGGAGGCCGCCTGAGGTTCGAAAGTCGCGACAGCGTGCTGCAGGGCGCCGAGGCCGACCTCAACGCGCAGAGCTGCGCCGGCTGCCACCTGACCGAGACCAAGTCGCCGTTTGTCCACATCGGCGAGCGGCTCGGCAAGCGTGTGCCCGGCACCTCGACCTACCAGCCGATCGGCCGCGCCGTCATCGACACCTTCCTGCAGAAAGAGCTCGTCGGGCGAGCCAAGAACCTGCGTCAGCTGGTAAACGGTGCGCCGCTGAGCCGGCTGATCCACCAGCCGACCGGCCTGGCCCGCGTGCACTAGCCC
>DAORCZ010000397.1:0-7337 GCA_035345735.1 Pseudomonadota bacterium
AGACCGGGCCGACCCTGACCATACTCGCCGACGCCGAGCATGTGGGTGAGCGGCTGCGCTCCTGTGGTCGTCCACTCTGCGGCGTCGAGCTAGAGGTGGTGGATGATGCCGGCAGGACCCTGCCGCGCGGGGAGCGGGGCTGCATCCGGGTACGTGGCCTGAACGTGATGAAGGGCTACTGGAACCGTCCAGAAGAAACGGCGACGGCGTTGCGCGACGGCTGGATGTACACCGGAGACATCGGATACGAAGATAGCGACGGCTACTTCTACCTTGTCGACCGCCAGAAGGACATGATCATCACCGGCGGGGAGAACGTATTTCCGGCTGAGGTCGAGGCGGTTCTGTACTCCCACAAAGCGGTGCGCGAGGCCGCGGTGATCGGAATCCCCGATGCCAGTTGGGGAGAGCGTGTTCTGGCCTGCGTCTGCTTGCATGCGGGGGTTGTGGTCAGCGAACAGGAGCTACAGGAGCACTGCCGAGCCCAGCTTGCGAGCTACAAGGTTCCCAAGCAGGTCGTGTTTTTCACGACCGATCTGCCGAAGGCGGGACCTGGCAAGATCCAGCGGCGAATCCTGCGCCAGCAGATTGCGGCCGCCGCAAGTTCCGGGGACCGCAGCGGGTCGTAGCGCTGGCTCGGATGGCCTCATCGCCGCGACATCGCAGCGCGAGTCCCAAGGACCTTTCGCCCGCCGGCCATCGATCTGGGCTTGAGCGGCGTGCTGCCGACGAGATACGATCCGCCTGCAATGATCCTCCTATCTCGGTGGGGATGGCTCGCCGTCGAGGTTTCTAAGTGAACTGGCGCAAGGAGACGCACGCGGAATGACGATTTCTTCTAGCTCTGGCGTGGGCACGAGCAGCCTGATTCGGCCTGCGGGCGCCGGTCCTGAGGCCCTACAGCCCGGGGCGGTATTCCGCGGGCTGACCATCCACAGCGTGCTTGGTCGCGGCGCGATGGGCACGGCCTACCTGGCCAGTCACCAGATCCTGCAGGTGCCGCACGTGATCAAGACGTTTCACGGTGCGAGTGATCTGTCGATCTTTCGCGAGGCGTACTTGGGGGCGCGCGTTAGCTCGCCCCACGTGGTGACGGTGCTGGATGCAGGGCTGGAAGGGAACATTGCCTTTGCCGTGCAGCAGTACGTCGACGGCGTCGATCTGGGCGAGCTATTGCAGACGGTCACCAAAGACGGCCGCAAGCTGCCGCTAGAGTTGGTCATCCACCTGGTGCGCGATACTGCGCGCGGCTTGCATGCGCTGCATCAGGCTGGCGTGGTGCACTGCGATATCAAACCCGCCAACCTGTTTCTGTCGGCGAGCGGCGCGGCGATGCTCGGGGACTTTGGCATTGCGACTGACACCCGCATGTACCAAGCGAAAAAAGGAGTTAGCGGAACGCCGCTGTTTATGGCTCCTGAGCTATGGAATGAAAAGCCCCCCGACCGGCGCTCGGATCTGTATGCGCTGGGGGCCACGGCGCATTTACTGGCGACGGGAAATCCGCCATTTTCAGCGGGCAGTGCCGCCGCGCTGTGCCTGGCCCATGTCTCGGATCCCTACATTCCGCCCACCGCGCGGACGCCGCGTGAAGCGTACTTTTTCGCCGTGGTCGAAAAGCTGCTGCGCAAGGATGCCGGTGAGCGCTATCCCAGCGCCGAGGCCTTGTCCCGCGATCTGGCTCTGATCGAAGAGCCGCCACCAGCCGTCGATTCGGTCAGCGCGGATCGGGCGCACATCGGTAGCCTGCGCTTGGCGCTATCGGTCGGTGATCTGGCATCGCATAGCGCGGACGTGCTGGTGAACGCGGCCAACACGCAGCTTGGCATGGAAGTGGGCGTGGCGGCTGCGCTGCGGCGGATCGGCGGCGAAGAGCTGGCGGCTGAGGCCAGCAGTCGGGCCCGGGCAGCGATGGGCGATGTCGTCTGGACCGGCCCCGGTCGTCTGAAAGCTCGTCATGTTGCACACGCGGTAGCGGCGCTGGGCGGAGCTATCTGCCTGGGGCGGGTCATGCTGCGCACGCTGCTTTCGGCCGAGTCGCGTCAGCTTCGGCGGGTCGCGTTCCCGGCGCTGGGCACCGGGGTCGGGCGTGTGCCGCCGGCGCTGGCCGCCAAGCTGATGCTGGAAGCCATCGTGACCTTCGCTCGCCTGAAGCCCAAGAGCGTCGAGATGATCGACCTGTTTCTTTACGATGAGGGCACGCGGCAGATCTTCCGCGATGTCCTGCACGCGATGTAGACCGGCAGAGAGAATCTGCGCAGGCCGCCGAACCAGGCTGGCCCGGGCCGAGAGGCTCGACGGACCAGGGCACCTGGCGCTACGATGGATATGTCGTTTTTTTGTGACCCTGGGGAGGGGACCGGCAGATGGAAACTGCGACCGCACAGAAGCCGGAGAGCCTGGCGACACTTGCCGCTACGCTGCGCAAGCGGCTGGGGATGGGCTCGATCTTTCAGATGTTGAACACGCGCTTGATCATTCAGTACGGCGTGAATTTGAAGAGCATCTCGCCGGAACAGGACTGTGATGCGGCGCTGTTGTCGCGCGTGCGAACGGCCTTGGCGCGCATGGGCATTAGCGTGGATGGAGTCCAGTCATGAGCGGAACTCATACCGCCTACTCCGCACAGAGCGACAGCGCAGCGGCGGCGCGCGAGATCTTGAACAGCCTGAGCGGCGCGTCACCGCGCGTGGTGATCTTCTTTGCCGGCGTTGCACACGATGGCGCCGTGCTGGGCGCGGCCCTGCAGCAGGCGTTCCCGCGTGCCTGTGTCCTTGGCTGCTCCAGCAACGGAGAGTTCAGTGATCGCGGCCATGGCAAAGGCGGGGTGGTCGCCATCGCCATCGGGCAAGAGGTGGTGGGGCGCTGCGCGGTGGCGCTGGCCGATGTCAGTCAGGACATCGATGCCGGCATTGGCGCGGCGGCTTCGCGGCTGAGCAGCCAGCTGGGCTGCTCTCTTCGCTCGCTCGACGAGCAGCATTGGGCGGGCCTGGCGCTGTTGGAAGGCGCGCGTGGTCGTGAAGAGCGCATCAATGTGGCGTTTGGCGACATCGCGCCGTTCATGCCGTTCGTCGGTGGATCGGCGGGGGACAACATCACCTTCTCGGGCACCTGGACTTTCGCCGATGGGATGCTGGCGGCCGACGGCACGGCGCTCCTCCTGTGCGAGATGCTGCGGCCGTTTCGCTACGTCAAGGCATGCAACTTCACGCCCACCGATACCTTGGTCACCTGCACGCGCGTCGATTCCGACAAGCGCCTGATCCTAGAGCTCGACGGCGAGCCGGCAGCGCAGTACTTCGCGCGCCGCATCGGGGTGGAGAAATCCGAGCTGCAGTTCGCGCACTTCTTGGCGAATCCGCTAGGCCTGATGATCGATGGCGAAGCCTGGCTACGCAGCGGCATCCGCGCCGAGGGCGATGCGCTGTTCTTCGCCTGCTCGGTCATCGAAGGGGCGCAGCTTCACTTCATGCAGGCGACGAATCTCGTCGAAGACACGCGCCAAAAGCTGCAGCAGGCGGCCGCGGATCTGGGCACGCCGATTCGCGGCGCGGTCTTTTTCAATTGCGCCTACCGCATGTTGGAAGCGCAGATCACTGGCCAAGAATCGGCCTATCACGCCGTCCTTTCGACCCTGCCGCACATCGGCGTGCAGTCGAATGGCGAGAGCTTCCTGGGGCACATCAATCAGACCCTGACCGGCCTGATTTTTGGCTAGCTCAGCGTCGGGCGCACAGGTTTTGCACAGGTCTGCCCTGAGCTTTCCTTGGGCGATGCAAGAGCCCTGCACCAACGCTCGCTAGCCTGGTCTCCGTTCCCCCCGGAAGGAGACCGCCATGAACAAGCTGTTGTCCCTGCTCCTCTTGCCAGCCCGCTACCACTTCTACGGTAGCCTGGCCATCGTGCTCCTGGTGAGCGCGGCCATCTCGGGTCAGATGCTCGACCGGCAGAGCTTCGCCAATAGCGAGCTACACCGCGACGTCATGGATCGCTGGGGCGCGCCCATCGTCCAGCCCAGTCCGTCGGTGCGCTACGTGCCAAGCGGTGCGGTGTTCAACACCCTGTCGCCGCTGCCGCTGCAGTCGCAAGAGGTGGTGGTCGATGCCGCGATGAACTATCGCAAGCGTGGACTGGTCTACTTTTCAGGCTTCGACTTCACGTTCCGCGGCGACTACACGGCGAAGAACGAGGGCGCGCACGACATCGACATCGCGTTTGTGTTCCCCATCAACTTAGAGAAGAACAAAGTCCTCTTGTCGAACCTGGTGTTCACCGTCAACGGCGAGCCCAAGAAGGTCGATCTCGAGAGCGGCAGCGACAAGCTGGTGTGGACCGGCCGGCTGGTGGCGGGAGCCGAGGTGGCCTTCCGCGTGGCCTTCCATGGTCGCGGCCTCGACTCGCTGACCTACACGCTGGATCCGGCCGCGCCGGTGCGCAACCTGCACCTGGCGATGCACATTCGCGGCGGCGCCAACTTCGACTATCCCGATGGCGTGGTGCCGGCCAACTCAGCGCGGGCGCAGAGCGATGAAGTCTGGCTGGACTGGCGCTACGACTCGCTGCAGTCCGGCATCCCGGTCGGCGTGATCCTGCCGTCGGAAAAATCGTACGACCGGCTGATCGCCACGATGGTCCGCCGCGGCTGGGCGCCGTTCCTGCTGTTCTTCGCCGGGCTGTGCGCGCTGTGCAGCTTCTATCGCCGGCCGCTGCGTATCTACGAGAGCTACCTCCTCGCAGGAAGCTACGGCCTGTTCTTCGTGCTCATCGCCTACTTCGCGGCGTTCCTGAACTTCTATGTCGCTTGGGTGATTGCGCTCGGGCTGTCCGGTGGACTGTCCATCGCGTACCTGTCGTTCGTGCTGCCGACACTCGCTAAGCGCTATGTCGCCTTGCTGCTGTCGTCTTCGCTGGTCGTGCCCACGGTGGCCGTCGTGCTGCAGGGCTATACCGGTCTGATCTACACGCTGGAAATCCTGGCGCTGATCGCGACCCTGATGATGCTGACCACGCGACCCGCGGTGCGTGAGCTGATCGATCGTCTGCTGTCTCCCTCGACGCTGGAAGGAGGTGCCCATGTCCCCGCTGCGTAACAATCCTGGTGCGGTTCTGCTGGCTCTGATGATCTGCGTAATGTCGCGCGGCGAGGCGCTGGCTGACCCGGCCGCGCCGAGCGCCACCCTGCCGCTGCCCGAGGTGCTGCGTCTGTATCGCGAGACGCAGGCCCGCAGCGAAGCCAAGGCGCCGCGTACGCCGCTTGCCGCGAGCGTCGGCAAGATCGAGCTGTCGGGGCGCTTGCTGGAAGGTGCGGTGGATGTCACGGCGCATGTCGAGCTGTCGGTGCTAGAGGCTGAAGGCTGGGTGACGGTGCGCCTGCTGAAGAAGGATGCGGCGACGCGCATCAGTCGTCTGCCGACAGTCGAAAACGGCGTGTTCGCAGTCGTCGATGGCTTCCTGTGTTTTCTGACCAGCAAGGCGGGAGCGTACTCGTTTGATCTGGGCTTTCTGACGGCAGCGCAGGTTACGGGGACGCGGCGGCGGGCTGAGATCAGCTAT
The DNA here is from genome assembly GCA_035345735.1 of Pseudomonadota bacterium. Lineage (GTDB taxonomy): Bacteria > Myxococcota_A > Polyangia > Palsa-1104 > JAEUJZ01 > JAEUJZ01. The sequence goes on from DAORCZ010000397.1 coordinate 5,554, forward strand.
CCCGCGGCGGCGCTGGCGGTGCTGAAGCTGCGCTTCGACGAGCACCTGTTTGCACTGCAGAATGCCGACCGCATGGAAGAGGGCGAGGGCTACACGCTCTATCCGCAGAGCAATCGCTTCGAGCTTCTGTGGGAGCGCAGCGCGCAGGCGAGCGCGGCGAAGAAGCAGGCAGCGCGGCGGCCGCCCATCGAGCCGGTCATCACCACTGCTCACGCCTCGGTCGTCTCGACGCTGGAGGGACGCCGGACGCTGCGTGTGCTTTACACCATGCAGCTTGAAGGCACGCGCCCCATCGACTTTACGGTGCCGGCCCGGCAGACGGTCGAGAAGGTATTTCTAAACGGCGCCAGCATTCCGTTTGCGCACAAGGACGGCAGGCTGAGCCTGCAGGTCTCACCAGCGCGGGCCGGAGACGAGACGGCGCGCGTCGAGCTGCTGCTGAGCGAGCCGCAGGGTGGCTATGCGTTGTCGGGGCGACTGCAGTACGAGCTGCCCGGGGCCTCGTGGAACATCAACGACCTGTACGTCGCGCTGAACCTGCCGACGGTCTTCAACTATCAGTGGGAAGGCGGCAGCCTGGCGCCGAGCGAGGCTTTTGCCGACGCGGAGTTCACGCAGCGCATCCCGACCCCCGGCAAGCGCATCCACCTGCACCAGCAGCTCCTATCCGGTGCGGCCTCGGTGCGCGTCAACTACACCGTCGATCTTTCGGGCCGCTACTATCGCGGCGGGGTCGGGGGCAGCGAGCCGCAGGCCGCACTTAGCGAGCCGGCCATGAGCCAGCCAACACCTTGATCAAGCGCGCAGGATCGATGTGGCGACGCGCGGCGATGAGGAGCTCGCGGCTATTGAGCGCTGCGACTCGCGACAGGTGGTCCTGTAGGAAGGTCAGCGTCAGATCCCGCTGTCGCAGTCCGGCCAGCTCGGCAGCAAGCGTCGCATCGTCGGCCAGCGCAGCCTCCAGGTGCTGGCGATACGTCTTCTGCGCCGCTTGCAGCTCGGCGGGGCTGGGGCCGTTCTGCAGAAAGTCGACCAGCTCGCGCTCTAGCAACTGCAGACCTGGCTGGGCGTTCTGCGGGGCGGCGGTGAAGTACACGACAAACAGACCACTGCGCTCATCCAGCCCGCACTGCACCAGGGTCTCGACGGAGTAGGCGATGCCGGCCCGCTCGCGCAGGTGGGTATTTAGGCGGGCGTTTTCGTGTCCGCCGAGCATGAACTGAAACAGCTGCACGGCGGCGTAGTCGGGATCGCGCTGCGACAGCTCTAGGTTCTGGCCCAGGATCACGAAAGCGCCTGGCTTGTCGGGTACTTGAATCTGCTCGACCGCGCCGGTATGCGGCTGATAGGGCGTGGGCAGGCGCTGAAAGGTGGTCTGCGCGCGGAAGGTGGACAGGGCTGCGCCCAGCTGTTCAGTGACGGCGCTGGGATCGAAGTCGCCCACCAGGGCCAGCGTGACCTCAGGCGCGCCGAACAGCTCGCGGTGCAGGCGTGCCAGATCGCTCGGCTGCACGCTCGCCAAACGTGAGAGCTGCTCGACGAGGCTTGGGACGTAGCGCGGGTCGTCGGGGGGATAGGCGCGCAGGTGACGCGCCAAGGCGCTGACAGCCAGCTCCGAGGGCTGCTGCAGCGCGGCGGTGAGCGCGGTCTGCGTCTCCTTGCGCACAATCTCTAGCTGATCGGCGGGATAGCTGGGCTCACGCAGGATCTCGGTGAGCAGCGCCAGGGCCGCTGTGAGCTTTTCCCGCGAGGGCTCTAGCGCCAGCGAAAAACCCTGACTGGGC
>DAORCZ010000398.1:0-7329 GCA_035345735.1 Pseudomonadota bacterium
CGTAGAAGATCTGCTCCCAGGGGCCGAAGTCGAGCTTGCCTTCGGTGATGGCGACAACCACCTCGCGCCCCATGATCTGTCGCTTCAAGTGGGCGTCGGCGTTGTCCTCGCCAGTGCGGTTGTGAGCGTAGCGCTGCGGCGAGGCATCAAACGGCGCCAGCCCCTCCAGCCACTTGCGATAGTCGGCGTGTAGGCCGGGCTCGTCGTCGTTGATGAAGACCGATGCGGTGATGTGCATGGCGTTGACCAAGCACAGGCCCTCACGCACCTGGCTTTCCTGCACCGCGGTCTGGACGTCGTCGGTGATGTTGAGAAGCTGGAAGCGCTCTTGGGTCTTGAAGGTGAGATAGCGAGTATGGGACTTCATGGCCGGACGCCTAGCGGCAGAGGGCGGGACGAGGCGGGAGCAGCTATTCGCGGCTGCGGTGACGGTCGGTGTCGTAGGTGCCGAACACGTGATCCCACAGCGGGCTCGACACGCCAAAGCCGCAGTTGTGATTATCAAAGTGATGGCACAGGTGATGCCGACGAGCCTTCTTCAGCCAGTTCGCAACGGGCTGAAGCCAAGCGGCGCGCGGCGGACGCACATGATGCGTCGCGAAGTGCGTGTAGTCGTAGCCGAGGTAGCCCAGGGCAAAGCCGGCGAAGGCCGCATGCGCAAACGCCGTCGGTAGGATGGCGTGAAACAGCAGCGCAAACAGCACCGCCATCGGCGCACTGATGATCGGCACCATCACCAAGCGGTAGTAGTCGTCGGGATACTGGTGATGGATGCCGTGCGTGTAGAAGTACACGAACTTGGTCACGACGTTGGTCGGCTGGATGTGGAACACGAAGCGATGCAGCACGTACTCGGCCAGGGTCCAGGTCAGGATGCCCAGCGCCAGCACCGGCAGCAGCCACAGCCCGCTTAGCCCGTCGCGCAGCGCCGCCCACGAGCAGTAGGCGACCACCGGCCCGTAGAACAGAAGCGGCACGATGGGATGAACGCGCGAAAAGAATTCCATGAAGCCGCTGTGGAACATGCGGGCTTCTTTGTTGCGGAAGACGGGATCTTCCTCGTCGGTACCGTGATAGTGCGGGGCCAGCTCCCCAGCGTATTTTTCGATTCCCTGCGCAGACATGTTCGACTCCTTGAAGGCAGGCAGAGCGCGGCGGCGATGGTGAGCGACGAGCCGGTACAGAACGGGGCGGTTCGATCCACGCGCACAAGCGCGCTGCCAAGGCCCCATCCTGCCCGAAGGCGGTCGATGGGGGAAAAAAAACTCGCTGTTCTGGTTGCCCACTTTTCCAGTGGTCCCACCGTCGGCCCAGCCGCGCAAGCTCTGCGCCTACAGGCGCGCTGTCCCTACTCTGCCTCGTCGCCAGCTTGCAGATAGCGGGTCAGCGCGGCGCGATCGGCCAGATCGATGACGGCGTCGGACCACAGGTCTTGCAGGATCAGCCGTAGCGTCACGCCCAGGCTATGCAGCGTCGCAATCAGCGTCGGATGCGCGCTTGGACGGTGCAGGTGCAGAGTTTCGACCAGGCCCTCGCGATGGTGGCCGTACAGCACGCTCGTGCCGTCGGTAAACGCGAAGGCGTGCGGCAGCTCTTCACGGTAGGTCGAGTACCCCGAGGTGACGGTAGCCAGCCGCTGCCAGCCGCGCCCTAAGAGCTGGCTCAGCACCGACAGCGACAGCGCTCGCGCGGAGAGCGGAAGCTGTGGTTCGGGGGCCACATACACGGCGGTATAACCCAGGCCGTCCGGTGCCCGATGCGTCTCGCCATGCTCGCGGGCTTCGCTCACCGTCGTCTGGGCCGCCGCCAGGTTTTCCCGCGGCTGCAGGTCGATCATTCCCCAGTCGTCTTCGTGCAGATCAAAACAGTCAGGCGTCATGGTCTGGTCCCTGCGACTCTTCACAGCGTAGGCATGCAAGTCCTGCGGTCAAGCGCCGGCAGCGCAGTCGCAGTGAAGCGGCCGCGCTGCTGTCGGCTTGACTGTGGCCGGTCGCCGGTCTATGCGGTCGCGATGGAGACGCGCGATGGCTAAGCGGCACGTGGCCCGGCCCGGGGACTGGGACTCGCTGGCTCTGCGGCTCGACGAGATCCTCAGCGCGGCCAGCGGCGAGGACCCGTTTGGCGAAGCGCTCAAGCTGCTGGTGGGCAAGCTCACGCACGAACAGCTGGAGACCGGCACGCGTTTCTTGGGCATGCACTCGGGGAGCCCAACCGAGCAGCTCAATTCACTGCTCGAGCAGGCCGTGCACCGCGCCCCAGGAATGCTCCCAGCCGGCAGTCGCACCGCGCTGCAAGACGGCGAGCTCCTGCGCTGTGCCGAGCTCCTCGCCGACGAGCGGCTGCTGTCCGCCGATCTAGTGGCGCTGGACGCGATCTTCGAACACATGGTGAGCCGGGCCGCCAAAGGCCAAAAGGGGCAGTTCTTTACGCCACGTCACGTCGTTGCCGAAGTGGTGAAGATGATGCAGCCACAGGCGCAGGACCGAGTGCTGGATCCGGCCTGCGGCTCGGCGGGTTTTCTGCGCCATGCGCTGCGCGCGGCTCCTGGCTGTTCGGTCTACGGGTTCGACATCGATCTACGGGCCAGCCAGGTGGCTCGCGTCATGCTTGCCGCCAGCGGTCAGAGCCCCGGACGCATCCAGCGCGCCGACAGCCTGCGTCGTCGCCCTGCAGCCCCGGGGACGACCATCCCCGCCTTGGAAGCGCTGTGGACCGAGCACGGTTCTGGGCCGGTTGGCTTTGATCTCGTGCTGACCAATCCCCCGTTTGCCGGCGACGTGGGGCCGGAATACGCCCCTGACTACGATCTGGCCAAAGGGCGTCGTGTCGAGCGCGACGTGCTGTTTATCGAGCGCTGCGTCGAGCTGCTCAGGCCCGGCGGGCGTCTGGCGATCGTGCTGCCACACAACAAAGTCGGCGGCGAAAAGTGGGCCTTTGTCCGGCACTGGCTGCTGCGTCACTTGCAGGTCGTCGCCGTGCTGTCGCTGGGACGCAACACGTTTTTGCCGCACACCGGGCAGAAGGCCTGCGTGCTGATTGGCTGTCGGCGCCAGCAGCCCGCCGCGCCCGCCGCCCACGAAGAGGTGCTGTTCTTCGTCAGTGAACGCGACGGCAAGGACGAGCGCGGCCGCCTGGTCTATCGCCCCGATCGCCGTGAGCTGGACTGCGACCTGCCCGAGGTGACCGAACACGTGCAAGCCGCCCTGCTCCGCGCGCGAGCCGGGCAGCGGGTTGAGGCCAAGGTGTAGCCATGGGCATCCACGTTGTGCGACGCATCGACGAGCTAGGCGAGGGCCTGGTCCTGGCCCCCGAACGCCACGATCCGCGACGACAGCCCAGCCCGCAGAGCCATCCCCGCCTCGACTCGCTGGTGTCGCTGCCCTGCGAGAGCGCGACCGGGCGAACGCTGGCGCAGCACCCCGCCGTCTTGATCCTCGATACCAGCAACGCCTACGAGGGCTTCGTCGTCCTCCGTCACGCCCCCGGTCCCGTCGGTAAGCTCGGCAGTAGCAAGCGGCGAGTGCAACCGGGTGATGTGCTGATTTCGCGCCTGCGGCCGTATCTGCGGCAGGTCGCCTTTGTCGATGCCGGCCTGTTTGCGCTGGTGCCGGGCGGCAACACGGTCGTCGTCAGCAGCGAATTCTTCGTGCTGCGCGACACGCCACACTGTGAAGCGGCGGCGCTGGTGCCGTTTCTTCTCTCCTCCGCAGTGCAGGGGATGCTCGCCGCCGGGCAAGAGGGAGGCCATCACCCGCGCTTCCCGCGAGAGCTTTTGGCTGCGCTACCGGTGCCGCAGGCCGTCATCGCCCGGGCTCCTGAGCTGGCCAGAGAGGTGCGTTCGCTCGCTGGCGCTCTGCGCGGCACGCTGCTGCAGGGGCAGGCGCTGGTCCACAGCGTCGAAGGTTCGACGTCCGACTAGGGTCGCACTGCGGCGCTCTACTGCGGCTGGCGGTAGAGGATCGAGTCGCCCGCCCCCACCAGCCACAGGTGCGTCGCATCGCTGCCCCAGATAGCGCTCAGAGCATTGCTGTTCCCACTCTGCTGGGTCTGCCACTGGCTACCGTTCCAATGCACGATGGCGCCGCTGCCACCGACGGCGTACAGGTTGTTAGCGTCGGTCCCCCACAGGCTGCCCAGCGACTCGGTGAGCGGACTGGTGTCCTTGACCCAAGCCGTGCCAGAGTAGTGCACGATGCCGCCGTTGAGCCCCGCTGCCCAGACGTTGTTCGCGTCCAGTCCGAACACGGTGTAAAGGTCGGTGTTGATCGCGCTCGTCTGCGGTCCCCAGGCCGTCCCGTTGTGCGCGATGATCAAGCCAGCGCTACCGACGGCGAATGCCTTGCCGGTACTGCTTGCCCAGACGGCAAACAGGTCAAAATTCGTTCCGGTGGCGGCCGCCACCCAGCCGCTGCCATCCCAGCGCATCGACGCGCCGATATCGCCGACCACAAAGACATTGCTGGTGCTGCTGCCGGCGATGCCCCGCCAGGTGCGCGTGCCTGTGCCCGACTGCAGCTTCCAAACGCTGCCATCCCAGCGGATGATGGCGCCGCTGGCCCCTGCCGCCCAGATGTTGTTGGCGTCGGCGCCCCAGAGGCTGTTGAGCGTCGCTTGCGTTGGGCTGTTCACGTTGTTCCAAGCCGTGCCGTCCCAGTGCATGATTCGGCCGCCGCTGCCGACCGTCCAGACGTTGTCGACGGCTGTGCCCCACAGCGCGTTGTAGGCTCCGCTGGCCCCGCCCGCGTTGCGTTCCCAGCTGGTGCCCTGGCGACGATTCACGGTGCCGGCGTCGCCGACGCTCCAGACCTCGGCGCTGCCACTGCCCGAGACACCGTACAAGTTGCCGCTGCCGCCGCCGGTCTCGCCAACCCAGACGTTGCCGTTCCAGTACGCGATGTTTCCGGTGTCGCCGACCGCCCAAATGTTGCTGGCGTCGCTACCCCACAGCCCCTGCCAGTTGTTCGTGGTCGGTGAGCTCACCTGGCCAAACATCGTGCCGTCCCACTTCAGGATCATCCCGCCGTCCCCCACCGCCCAGACCACCGTCGGGTCCGCGCTGAAGACGCCGTGCAGCGGGGTGAGGCTATTCGTCGACACCGTGCTCCACGCCGTGCCATCCCAGCGTACTGCGCGCCCTCGCGCCCCCACCGCCCAGGCCCGCGTCGCACTGCCCACCCACACCGCCGATAGCGCCTCGGTAGTTGAGCTGCCTTGCGGCACCCAGCTCTGCCCGTCCCCCTTGAGAACCACGCCCGCGTCCCCCACCGCCCACAGTGCCCCCCCCGGGCTGGCCACACCCGCCACGGCATTGAGGGACTGCATCACCCCCGAGCTCTGCGCGACCCAGGCCTGCCCATCCCCCCGCAAGATCGTCCCTTTTTCCCCCACCGCCCAGACCTGCGTCGGCGACTGCCCAAACACCCCCCGCAACCCCACCCCCGTCCCACTCTGCTGCCGCAACCACCGCTTGCCGTCCCACTTGAGGATGGTCCCCGCATCGCCGACCGCCCACAGGTTGTTGGCATCGCTGACCCAGGTGGCGCGCAGGGGGTTGCCTTGGGGAGAGGGGCTTTGCCAGCACCAGCCGTCGCCGGTGCAGTAGCGGATGGCGGGGTCGCTGGAGACGCAGCGGCCCTGGACGATGTCGCAGACCAGGCCGTCGCCGCAGGGGCGGTTGGCGTCACAGGCGGTGCCTTCCATGGGGGTGGACTGACAGGCGAGGCTGCCGAATCCACCGAGCCCGCCGAGTCCGGCCCCCAGGATGAGGAGGCTGGCGATGAGCCTGCGGCGGGTGCGTGAAGATCCAAGATTTTGGTGAGTGCTGGCCGTCTGTGTCATTGGCAAATCCCCCGGTAAGTCGCATCGCGCCGCAGCCGGCGCAGACGATCGCCCTGGTCTTGCCCAGGGCCCCCGGGTCCATCCTAGCAACAACTGCCCGAGGCTGTGCGCGCCACGCCCACCGGGCCGCCAGCCGCGGTACACTACGAGGACTCGCCTCGGTGATTGGATCCAGACATGCCCCAGCCCCACGCCGCCAGCACCCCAGCCGTCACCTACGTGGCCGCGAAGTCACGGGCCTATGGTCTGGCGCTGGTGCTGCTGGCGTCCGCGGCTCTGCTGATCGCCATCGCGCGCGACGATGGCAATGTCGGGCTGTTGTACTTCTTTGCCTATCCTTGCGCGGTGCTGGCGTTGGTGGCTCTGGTGGCGCTGGCGCTGCGCAAGCCGGCGCAGATCACCATTGGCAGTGACTACGTCATCGTGGCAGGGGCGCGCTACGCCGTGGCCGATATCGCGGTCGGCGAGCAAGAGTATCGCCAGCATGGCCAGGCGACGTTCCGCGTGTTTTCGCTGACGACCGTCGGGCCAGACGGCCGCATGCGCGAGCACGAGATCAACGCCTTTGCCTGGCCGCAGTTTGAAGAGCTGCATCGCCGGCTGCAGGCCGTGGCACCGTCGGCGACTGGCTCTTCTGCTTTGTGATCAGGCGGCCAGCGCGGGGCCGGGGAGCGGCGGCATGGGGTCAGGCCGAATCCCGACTTTGGCTTTGCGCCGGGTCAGTCTAGAACTGTCCTTTAGAGATAGGAGCAAGCGAATGCGAATTGCAGGAACTCTGTGTCTTTTGACTTTGGCCAGCGGTCTGCTGGTTGGTGCGCAGCTGGGCTGCGACTCGACGATGAAGACGGTGAAAGGCTGTGGCGCCGACAGCGAGTGTCCGATGGGCACAATCTGTCGGGCCAGCGACGGTCGCTGCGTCACTCCGCCTCCGACGATCAAGCTAGAGGTGGTGCTGAGCGGTGATGGCAGCGGCGTAGTGACCTCAAGCCCGGCCGGCATTACCTGCGGCGCCACCTGTTCGGGCGCCTTCCAGGTCGGGCAGAAAGCTACGCTCACCGCGACGCCGGCGGCCGGCTCGAAGGTGGCGGGATTTTCCATCGGCTGCAACAGCCAGAGCACGACCTGCGACGTCACGCCCGACGGCACCATCGACCCCTTGCGGGTGATGGTGAACTTTGCCGTCGACACGGCGACCCAGACGCCCCCGCTGTGCAACGAATACGGCTTCTGCTGGGAGAACCCGCGCCCCCTGGGCAATCGCCTGCGCCGCCTGATCGTGCCCAGCGCCGGAGAGCTCATCGCCGTCGGTGATGCTGGCACGGTGCTGCGTCGCAGCGCGGGCAGCTTCAGCCTCATTCCAACCGGGACCGAGCGCAACCTCAACGCCATCTGGGGGAGCAGCACCGACCACTACATCGTTGGCGATGCCGGAACGATCCTGCACTTCGTGACCAGCTCGTTTACTGGCGAGGCCGGAGCCAGCGGCAACCT
>DAORCZ010000399.1:0-7327 GCA_035345735.1 Pseudomonadota bacterium
CGCCGCTTGGCGCACCCCTTACTTGGAGGTTGGCTGTGCATCTGAACCGTCGCTGTGTATCTCTGCGTCCCCCGCTCCTTGGGCTGCTGGTTGGCGCGCTCCTTGGACTGGCAAGTCCCGTCGCCCGCACCGCGCCGATCGTCGGATCTGGTGATACCGCCACAGCCGAGCCACGTGTTGCACGGCCCGGCACTGAGCCGTGCGCAGTGACGCTCTTTTCTGGCTACACCTTCGCCGACTTCACGCCCAAGTCGTTTGCCTATTCGCCGCCCTCGGCTTGCCGCGGTCCGTGGGCCAAGGTCGTTCTGGAAGCCGACTTCGCGGTCAGCGCTGGCCGACAGTTCGATCGCACCGCTACGGTGTTTGTCGGCGGCGTAAACATTTACTTCGGCACCACCATGGAGCCCTCGCGGAGCCTGGGCCCCACCTGGCACGTCGAGCGTGATCTCACGGACTACAGCGCGCTGTTTTCGGCGCCGCAGTCGGGGTTGGTCAATCTCGGCAACCTGGTTGACTCGACGTACACCGGCATCCTCACCGGCAGTGCCAAGCTGCTGTTCTATCCGCTGCCACCCCGCAGCGCCCTGCCACGGACCCCCGATTTGGTGCTGCCGCTGTCAGCCGGAGCAGCGGGCGGGACGGTATCGCTAAACACGACGACCAGCACGCTGGCCCGCAGCTTTGCACTGCCAACGAACATCGAGCGCGCCTACCTGGATGTCTACGTTCAGAGCCAGGGGCAGGACGAGTTTTTCTACACCTGCGTGCCGAGCGATGTAGCCGACAAGCTGCAGTCCTGCGGCGGCACCAGCTTTCGCGAGGCCGAGATCAGCATCGATGGTCAGCCGGCTGGCGTCGCCCCCGTCTTTCCCTGGATCTACACCGGTGGCATCGACCCCTACCTATGGCGACCGATTCCTGGTGTGCAGGCGCTGGCCTTCGTTCCCTACCGCGTCGATCTAACGCCGTTTTCGGCCCGCCTCAGCGACGGTCATAGCCATGAGGTGGGGCTGCGGGTCTACAACGCCAACAACCGCTTTGAAGCGACAGCCGTCCTGCTGCTCTTTCGCGATGGGGGCAGCGATCGGGTGCGTGGTGCGTTGCTCAGAAATACGCTCAGCGCAACGCCATCGCCGACCGTGGATAAGGCCCTGGTCACGGCCATGGACGGCTCGATCAGCGGCAGCGTGACGGTGCAATCGACGCGCAGCTTTGTCATCTCCGGCTACGTCGACACCTCGCATGGGCGGGTCTACACCGAACTCGATCAGACCCTGGGGTTTAGCAATCGCCAGGTGTTCGACATCTCGACCAGCAAGTACCTACAGAACATCCAACAGAGCACCAGCATCCAGGTCATCGCGCGCGTGCAGGAGCCCGGCCTGCATCGGGAGACCCTGCAGCAGCAGAGCTGGCCGCTGCGGGTCAATTTTGCGTCGGTCGAAAAGCCAGACAAGTCGAGCACGCAGACCACCGAGATTGGCCAAGAGTACGAGTCCCGCGAGCAGATCACAGACAACGGGCACCTCGTGCACTCTCGCTTGGTTTCGAACCGGGTGTCGCCCAGAGACACGCTGAACTTTGATGCCCGCGGCGCCTTTCTGGGAACGAGCGGGCAAAAGAGCACGCAGGAGTACCTGAGCGTTGACTCGGCGGACGGCTGCTATAGCCGAGAGATCAGCGCCGAGTCTGGCTTGGTCACGCAGGTGCACGACCAGCGACTCTGCTCGCCATGAGGGCAGCACGCAGCCCCGGGGACGGCGGTCCGCCCGCTCCGCGCAGCCTGTGTGGGCTCGCGCCGGCTGTTGGCATACAGGGGCTGTATCGACTTGCGCTGCATAGTCTCGGTTGACACCCTATGCACAGGGTTTCCTGTAGGTGGGGCTAGGGGGAAGCGGGGGCCAGCGGGGGGCTGAACTGCTACGCATTTCTTCCTGAGACGCCGCACTCGACCCAAATCTGATCATGCAAGACCTACCTCCGTCCACGCCAGATGGTGCACTGCGACGGCGACGCTGGGGAGCGGCGCTGACGTTGCTCATCAGCCTGGTGGTAAGCGTGCTCGCCAGCTGGCGGATGCAGCTTGCGGTGCGGGCCGAGGCCAAGGCGCGCTTTGTCGGCGAATCAGACCGGCTCGTCGCCGAGCTTGCGCGACGCATCACGCAGTCGGGGTATGCCCTGCACGGTCTGCGTGCATCGATTGCCGCCGGCGCTCGCTTGGATCGACTGCAGTTCCGTCGCTGGGTCGCACATCGCGACCTGCCGGCGGAGTTTGCCGGCATCCGCGGCCTGGGCTTTATCGAGCGCGTGCCGCGAGCCGATCTCGCGGCCTTTGTCGCCCGCGAGCGCGCCGATCATGCCCCCGATTTTTCCGTGCAGTCGACGGGCGATGCGAGCGATCTGCTGGTCATCACGCACATTGAACCGATCGCGCGGAACCTGCCCGCTCTCGGGCTAGACATCGGCGCCGAGGCAATCCGACGCGAGGCCGCGCAGCGAGCGATTGATACCGGCCAGCTGTCGCTGAGTGGCCCCATTGTGCTCGTGCAAGACGAGCGGCGGGGGCCCGGCTTCTTGCTGTTTCTGCCCGCCTACCGCCCCGATGTCCCCTTGGCCACGGCGAGCGATCGTCGCGCCGCGCTCATTGGCCTTTTGTATTCGCCCATTGCCGCCGCCGAGGTGCTGTCGCCTCTGCGCTCCTTTGTCGAGGGGCGGCTGCGCTTCCGGCTGCACGACGTGGAGGCGGCAGGCCCCGCCCTGTACGACAGTGCTGCCGAGGACTCGTTGGCGGCCCGAGGACAGGCCCTCTTGGGGCAGCAGGTGCCATTGGCCATCGCCGGTCGAATGCTCATCGTTCACATCGAGAGCACCCGCGCCTTCGAGGCTGGCCTGGCGCGCTTCAGTCCGTACGTTGTCCTCATCGCTGGCGTCGCTCTGAGCTTGCTGCTTGCCAGCGTATTTTCGCGCCTACTGGCCTCGCGCGATGCGGCGGAAGCGCGCTCGCAGCAAGCCAGCCTTGCGCTGGCCGAGAACGAGTACCTCATCCGCCAGATGATCGACAGCGTCCCGGCCCGCCTCTCGCTCTGGAGTCCGCAGCTTTGCTGCCGCCTAGCCAACCAGGCGCTCTGCACTGCCCTTGGCCGCAGCCGCGAAGAGCTGGTCGGCATGCCGCTGACCGCAGCCGCCATCGGGATTTCCGATCTGAGCGAAGTCCAGCCGGCGATCGACGCCGCACTGCGCGGCGAAGCCCAGCAGCGCGAGTGGTCGCAGCGGCAGCCCGACGGTCGCGTCATGAGTACGCTTGCTCATTTCCTGCCGCGGTGGCGAGAAGACGAGATCCGGGGCCTGTGCATTCTGACGCTCGACATCAGCGAGCTGAAAGATGCGCAGCGCGCGGCGCAGCAAGCGAGCGAGGCCAAGAGCCGCTTCCTATCGCGGATGAGTCATGAGATCCGCACGCCGATGAACGCCGTGCTCGGCATGCTGGAGCTTTTGCGGGCGACGCCGCTCAACGCACAGCAGGCCGACTATGCCGGCAAGGCCGAACGGGCTGCGCGATCGCTGCTGGCGCTCATCAACGATGTCCTCGATCTGTCGAAGATCGAGGCCGGGCGGATGACGCTGGATGTCCGTCCCTTCTCGCCGCGAGCGGTGCTGGACGAGGTGGCGATTGTCCTCTCCGCGGCTCTGGGGGACAAGCCGGTGGCGCTGCGCTGCCACTGTGATGCGGCGGTGCCGGCGCAGCTTATCGGCGACGAGCTGCGCATCCGTCAGGTGCTGACCAACCTCGGCAGCAATGCCATCAAGTTCACCCACCGTGGCGAGGTCGATGTACACATCGCGCTGCTCTCGCAGACAGGCTCTGAGGTCGAGCTGGAGCTGTCGGTCCGCGACACCGGCATCGGCATCCCGCAGGAGGCCCAGGCTCGCCTGTTCGACGACTACCGCCAAGCCGACGAAACCACCACGCGTACCTTTGGGGGAACCGGGCTGGGGCTCAGCATCAGCAGACAGCTGGCGACGCTGATGGGCGGCGAGCTGGGGGTGAGCAGCGCGCCAGGCGTCGGCAGTCGCTTCTGGCTGCGCATCCGCCTGCCGCTGGTTACGTCCGCTGCGGCGCCGATCGATGCAGCGCACAGCCTGGACATCGTCGCCCGCCCCCTGGCGGGACTGCGCCTGCTGATCGTCGAAGACAACGAGCTGAATCAGCAGATCGCACGCGAGCTGCTGATGGCGCGCGGCGCCGAGGTCTGCGTGGCCTCCGACGGCCAGCAGGCGGTGCAGCAGTTAGAACAGGCCGCAGGTCGCTTCGACGCCGTGCTGATGGACATCCAGATGCCGGGGATGGATGGCTACGCAGCGACTCGCTTCATCCGTGGCCAGCTTGGACTGACCAAGCTGCCGATCATCGCCATGACAGCCAACGCCATGGACAGCGACCGCGAGGCCGCGCGGCAGGCGGGGATGGACGGCCATCTGGCCAAGCCCATCGACTCGCGTCAGCTTGTCGAGAGCCTGCTTTTGCACATTGGCCGGTCGCAGAAGAATTCGTCCAGCACCGCGGCCAGCTCAGGAGCAACGGCGGATACACCGGGCATCCTCGATCGTAGTGCCGCCATCGCACTGTTGGGCGGAGACGACGAGCTGTACCGCAGCTTGCTGCCCATGTTCCGAAAGCGGCTTGTCGAAGTCGATGCACAGCTGCAGCTACTGCAGAGCGCCACACCGCGACCCGATCCTGGCCCGCTGCTGCACAACCTGCGGGGCATGGCCAGCACGATGGGCGCTACTGCTCTGGCTGTCGCCGCTCGGCAGGCCGAGGGCAGCGCCCGGCAGTCGCCCGACAGTGATCTGGGGGGCCTGCTGGCCGGGGTGAGCCAGAGCATCGCCGCCACGCTGTCGGCGCTGGACGTCTAGGCGGTGGTTTAGGCGCCGCCGCGCTGTTCAACGGAAATCAGGTCCGGCGCCAGCATGCGCAGTGCGCTCAAGCTGCGCACCTGCCAGTAGTACTTGGGGTTCGAGTAGATATGCAGTCGATACGAGGCATCGCGCTCAAGCAGCAGGCGCGCCCAGGTACACAGGCACTTGAAGCAACCGGAGCTGAGGAACTCCAGCTCGCCCATGTCGATGATGACCGTCTGCACGTGCATCTGGCGCGCTTTGTCATGGATCTGATAGACGAGCGTGTTGAACTCCGCCTGCACTCGCAGATCGGCGCAACCCGATAGGGCGACGATGATCCCGGTCGGCGAATTGCGCGTCGTGGTTACGGCGAAGGTCTCGCGCGCAAAGCTCAGCTCTTTGATTGGCATCCCCATGCTCCACTCGTCACTTCGGCCCGCACCGACAACATGTCCCCGCGAAAGGCACAGAAGAGCTTCATGTCTGCCTCGGCCCGAATCCGCGCCAACCCGAGTCCAGAGCCGACCTTTCGCACGACACTTTTTTCGATCAGGGACTGATAGAGGGCTGCGATATCGCGGCTGCGGTTCAGTCGGCTAAGCCGCCGCCGCATCCGCTGATAGGTAACTCGATTTGAGACATTGCAGACGGTAATCCGGGCTTTTTTGCCGGTCATGATCGACAGCCGTAACAACACCTGGCGCTGCTGATCCAGCGTGTACTTGACGGCGTTCTCCAACAGCTCGTGAGCGGCGAGCGCCAGGCGGGCGGCCACTTCATCGTGCAGGCCGATGGATCGCGCGATATCGGCGATCACGCGCCGCGCGGGCGTGATGTGCCCCGCATCCATGTGGACGACAATCCGAAAGGTCGCAAAAGCCGGACCTCCGCTCGTCTGGGATGGCGGCGATTCCTCGCTCATTTCGGTGCCTCTTTACCCCCCTGCCCCTCGTGGCACAGGACCAGCAGCGTGATGTCGTCTTGGGGCTGCTGTGACCAGTTTCGCACGACGCTCATCAAGTTTGCGTGGATCTGTGATGTGTTAGGAGAGGTGTGGGGAGACGTGTTCGGGGAATCGGCCGGCGAACCGTGAGGGGCACTCACCGGTGTATCGCTGCTTGCGGGATCCCCCCCCGCCGGATCCAGGCTGACGCTGCGCAGGATGGCGTCTTTTAGGCGCTCCATCCCTAGCTGTTGCCCGGTTGCGCTGGCGGCTTCCAGGACTCCGTCGGAATAGAGCACCACGACATCTCCCGGCGACAGTTGTACGACCGTGTCCGTAGTGGCGCGGCTGATATCCGGGATGACCCCGAGCCAGGTGCCGGGCGTCTCCACCAAGTCGCAGCGGCGGGTGGCCTGTCGGTGGATCAAGATGGGCTCGTGCGCTCCCGCAAAGATCAGCCGACCGTCGGGGAAATAGCGCAGCGCGGTGAAAGTCACGTGCTCGTCAGAGCCCAGCCGGTTGCGCACGTTGTCGAAGATCAGCTGGTTCAGGGCAACTACGAGCTGCCTGGGGGTCGCCTCGGGCAAGGTACGCACCAGGGCAGCGAAGGCACTCTGCACCATCAGCATGACCAGTCCGGCCGACAGGCCATGGCCCGCGACATCGCCGACGCCGATCCAGCAGCCATCGGCGCAGGGAATGACGTCGTAATAGTCGCCGCCGACTTCGGTGGCGGGCACCATCTGCGCGCTCAGCGAGAGGCCGGGCACGCGCATCGCCTTGGGCAAGATCGAGGTCTGGATGCGCTGGGCGATCTCAAGCTCGCGCGCCAGGCGCGTTTTTTCGGCCTGCTCGGCCCGCGAGGTCGCTAGCTCTTCGACCATGTTGTTCATCGCCGAGCCAAGCATCTTGACCTCCTGCATACCGGAGAGCGGCGTCGGTCGCAGATCACCGCTCGCGATGCGCTGCGCGAAGGCTGCCAGATCATCGATGGGCTGTGACAATCGCCGCGAAAGCTGCAGTCCAGCGGCGGCGGCCAGCGCGAGAGCCACGGCCGTGATGCCAAGCAGCGTCCACACCAGCCGCCGCTCCGCGGCCAGCGCCCCATCGAGAGAGCGCAGCAGCGCAACCCGCAGGCTGCGCTGTCCGCGGTAGTCTGGCAGCGTCGTCGCACTTAGCAGGTAGCGCCGACCGTCTATCCGCACCTCCTGCGGCCCATCACTGGCCAGCGGCAACGCGGTGCGCAGGGCCGATGCGATTCGACCGCGCGGCAGCGGCTCGTCACCGGCGGTGTTTGACGCGGCGACCACCTCGCCATCGAGCAGAACGGCCACTCCTGCCCCCAGGTGCCGCCCCACGAGATCGGCCAGCGCATCGTCGACGCGATAGCCGACCATCAGCGACCCCACGATCAGCGCCCCGAAGGACAAGCGCCGCCCGTGCACTTGGAACACCTGATCGCTCTCAATCCACACGCCTTCG
>DAORCZ010000400.1:0-7318 GCA_035345735.1 Pseudomonadota bacterium
GGCGTTGGTGTGCGCCCACTGGGTGCCAAAGCTGATCATCGAGGTGACGAGGCCGCCAAGCCCCAGCCAGGCCAGAAACCACAGACCCTGCGGCGTGGGCTGCGGTCCCTGAGGCTCGGGCGGCGGAACTTCCAGCTCCTCGCTGCGCGTCGACGCATCGGCGCGGGTGCCGATAGACAGAAGGGCCCACGGCACGAGCAGGGCCGCGACCCCAAGCAGCGTCAGCAGGGTGCGCGGCGTCTCGACATAGGCGCGGTGGCTGTGGAAGGGATGGCTCTGGTGCAGACGGAAGATGTAGGTCCAAAACCAGCCGTCCGAAGCTCGATTGCTGACCAGCAGGCACAACCCAAACAGCAGAGTTCCGACGACCGCCAGCGTCAGCACGGCCGGGCGGCGAGTCGGCAGGAGGCCGAGGCCGATGAACACGATGAGCGGCGCTGCCGTCTGCTTGGCGAAGAACGCGGCGACCAGCAGCACCGCTGCAAGTCCCATATCGGCGTGCCGTCCGCGACTATCGAAGGCCAGCTTGGCGCCGGCTACCGTCAGGAAAAGCTGCAGTGAGTCGCTGCGGGCGAGGTCGTAAAAGCCTCCCGCATCGGCAAAGGTCGCAAGCGGCAGCGACAGCGCGACCAGGCCCGCCAGCCACGATCCGCCCTCGCGCCGGGCCCACATAAAGGCGATGCCTACCGCGCCGCCAAACGACAAAAGCGACACCATGCGGGCCAGCGGATAGCTGACATCGCCGGCGATTTTCGACAGCGCAGCGACGATCAGGGGATAAAGCGGGGTGTACAGGTGGGGGACGAAATCGACCGACGGCGGGGCGTAGATCGGCTGGCCGTTAAACAGGCGCAGGGCATGGCACAGCATGCCCGACTCCATCCACTCCAGGTCGTAGGGGTAGCGCAGGCGGCCGGCGACAACCCAGGCGTAGGTCGCGATCGCCCACAGGGCAAGCAGACAGGCCGCGGCGGCGAACAGCCACGGCACCCCCAGAAACAGATCGCGGTCGTGCTTGCGGCGAGCGTGCGGGGCGGCGCGTCCGGGGCCGCCGGTATGGGTCCTCTTGTTCATGATCTCAGGTGCTCAAATCAGAATCGGTTCGGTTAGGGAAGGTCGTCGTGAGGAGGCGCCGGCATCGCTAGCCTTCGACCTGCAGCGTCGCGGCCACGACGGCACGATCGCGGACCAAGGTCTGCTGCGCTGGGCCGTGCACCGGCAGGCGCTCATTGCGCTGAAACAGGCCGACCTGAAGCTGCGCTGGGCCGGGCGGGAACCACATCGGGATGGCGATCGTTGCTTCGTCGCGCACGAAGCGCCCCACCGGCAGGTGCTGGGCCGGCACAATCCCGTCGAGAAAGTCGTGATCGGCGTTGACGAAGGGGCCGCCCGGACTGCGCAGGTGCAGGAACAGGCGATAGCCAGCCGGGATGCGACAGCGCACCCGGAAGACCAGCGTGCTCTTGACGGATGCACCGCGCCGTAGCGAGCCCGCCGAGAGCTGACTGCCGACGACTTCCAGGCAGTCGCCGATGCGCGCCGACAGCGGCTGGGTCAGCGATGGGGCCTGGTCGGTGACGAACTTTTCGACGCGCGCTGTGAAGTCGGCCGGCACCGCGCTGTCGTCGAGCCAGGCCGACAGGCGAGCCAGAAGTTCGCGTCGCGTGCTCTTGAGGCCGGTCTCGGCCGCGCGATCCTGCGTCTCTTGTGCGTCGTTCATTAGGTCGTAAAGCTCGACCGTGCCGTCGGGAATCAGGTTCTGGATGAGGTGCCAGCGCGGGGTGACTAGCGCCTTGCGCACCGTCGGTCCTTCGTACATGACCTCTTGAAAAACGACGCGTTCGCCATCAGCGGAGGAGGCCGGCGTCGGAGACGCCAAGAGCGGCAGCAGCGACTGACCCAGGAGCTGCTTTTCGCTGGCGCTGGGCGGGCTGCGCAGCACGCTGTGCAGGATCGTCGGGACGACATCGACATGCCCGACCGGACTCGCCACGCGGTGCGGGGCCGTCGGAAACGCGGCACGCAGGCCGGCCTGGCGGACAATCAGCGGCACGCGCGTCTGGTTGGCGTACAAGTGATAGCCGTGGCGGCGATCGGCTGGGATGGCGTGCTCGCCGAAACCCTCGCCGTGATCGGCGGTGACCAGCACCGTCGTCTTGCCCCACGACGGACTTTGGCGCAGGGCATCGAGCAGGCGACCGATGTGGCGGTCGGTGTAGCGGATCTCTTCGTCGTATTGATCGGGCTCGGCGTCCCCGAACGGCGTCTCGCCGGGGGCCAGGGGATGCGGCTCGTAGCGGAAGTGCGGATCGTAGTAGTGCACCCACAAGAAGAACGGTCGTCCGCCCGCCTGCATCGCCGGCAGCTTGGCCAGCGCCAGATCGGTGAGTTCGCGCGCCGAGCTTCCGCTGGTGGCCGCTGGGTCGCCGCCCATCGAGTGCAGGACCATGAGGTGGGTGTCGTAGTCGGCAAAGCCGCGCGACAGCCCCCAAGCCGGCTCGAAGTAGTGATAGGAAAGCAGCGCCGTCGTGTGATAGCCGCGCTCGCTGAGCATCTCAGAGATGAGGCGGGTCTGCGGCAGCACCTGCGGCGGCCAGTGCACCTGCGGCGAACCCCAGGCGATGGTCGAGGGATAGCGCCCGCTCAAGATCGCCGGCACCGAGTAGCGCGTCGACGGCGCGTGGGCCCAGGCGCTGTCGAAGACCACGCTATCGCCATCGGCGGCGAGCTCGGCCAGCCGCGGCGTCGTCGGGCGCCCGTAGCCATAGACGCTGACGTGATCGGCGCGCAGGGCATCGATGGTGAGAAGGACGATGTTGGGCTGGCTGGGCAGCGCGTCGGGCAGGCGGAAGTCGTCTCCCGTCTTGCTCGGGTGGGTCGTGGCGTCGTGCTGGTTGCAGTTCTCGTCGATGCCGTTATCGGGCCAGTCGAAGGCGCCGGGATGACGGCTGCTGTCCCAGTCATCGCAGTCGCTGCCGCCGATGCTGAGCCGCCCGGCCACGCCATCGCCATCGAGATCGAGGAGCAGGGCCTGCATGAGGAGGATGCGCTCGGCAACCGGGGCCAGGCTGAGCGCGGCTTTGCGCAGGGCTTCGCGCTGTCCAAGCTGAACCGCCGCCAGCCACAGGACGGGCGACAGCGCCAGGGTGAGCGTCAGGCGGGCGCGTCCAGGGCGCAGCCAGCGCGCGAGCCAGCCCCCTCGGATAGCGAACGCCCCCAGCAAAAGCGCGGTGAGCGAAATGAGCAGGGCCAAGAGCAGCGTGAAGATCGGCCGCAGATCGACGATGCGCAGCGCCTCGCGCTGAGGCCAGAGCAGGCCGAGCAGGCTGCCCGCAAGGAGCAACAGCGCGAGCATCAACAGAGCGCGGAAGCCAGGTCGCAGCGTCGGAGCAGATGGGTTTTGCGGTCTAGACTGCAGCCACGCGACGCCGCCCGAAAGTAGCCCGGCCACAACGATCGTCAGGCCTGCGACAAGCGGCAGGGTCACTGCAACCGCCGTCGCTCGCTGATCGAGGCTCAGCCGGGGAGCTTGCTGCACGCGGGTCACCGCCTGGCTCGCCAGCGGCAGGAACAGCGCCAGGGCCAGCCCGCCACCGGCCCCCCAGGCCAGCCGTGGGAGGGCAGGGCGCGATGGTGCGTCGGGGGCGACCGGCGTAGCCAGCCCGCGCAGTAGCAGGGCCGAGGCGACGAGCGGACCGGCGCAGGCCAGGGCGCCGTACGCAACAAGCAGCAAACCGAGGAGGCCCCGGTGATGGAAGCGCTGCAGCGCGACCAGCGTAGTTGGCCGCAGCAGCACACCCGAAAGGAGCAGCGAGGCCAGAGCCGCCAGGACCCGCCACGGCCAGGCTGGCAGCGCTCGCGAGGTGCTTGCATCGGCCTCCGGCCCGCGTCCGCCAAGTAGCTGCAGCAGCACGCCGAGCCCGAGACCGAGCGGCATGCTCAGCGCACCGTACAGGCAGCCCAGAAACAGCCACAGCATCGTCGCGGCTTCCGTTTTGCCGAGGAAACGGGCCAGGTCTTGCGCCCGCAGCACATCGAACGCCGCCGCTGCCAACCCACCGATCAGCCCGGCCCAAAGTCCCCCCAGGGCAGCCACCCCCAGCGAGGGGCGCGCAGTCAGCGAGGCGGGCGAGGGGGATTTCGGCACGGCGCAAGAATACTCGGATCCGCCACCCGGTCTACAAGCTCGGCGAGGGGCGCAAGGGGGCGGGATGACTGCGCTTTTGGATCGCGATTGCCGAGGCGAAAAAAATCAGAATTTAGAATGCATAATATTTCCATCGCCACCGTAAGCAGGCGAATGGAGGGGACGATGGGTAGCCACGATGCCAGTGCAAGGACCGCGGGCCCCCGAGCGGGGCATGGCGCAGGAAGTTTGGGGGAGGCCGTTCGTCGGCGCGTGCGGCCTTGGGCCCTTCTTGCCCTGGGTGCGCTGTGGGCGGGCTGTCCCGCCAGTTCCGAGGGCGATGGGCCGGCTGATCTCGGGGAGCCGAGTCCCGATCTGGCGCCGGTGGTCGAGCCGCCGCCGTCGCGCACGCAGCTTTACAACAGCGACGTCACCATCGTGTATCCGCTGCCGCCAGCCAGTGACATCAACCTGCTGGTCTGGGGCAACACGCTGTCGATTCGCTATGGCCGCTTGGTGCCGCAGGCCGCGTTCAATCAGATCACGGTGCCGCTCGACCCGCGGTCGCTTAGCCGCGTGCGCAGCACCGGCACCACCGCCTGGAACGAGCTACGTCTGGTCGGAGTGCGCCTGGACCCCTGCTTCGGATCGCGGGGCGAGGTCGCGGACAGCGCCTGCCACAATCAGGTGCGGCTGGTCTTTCAGGGCGTGCATGCGGTGGGCACCGCCTCGGGCGGCGACGACGGCGCCATCCACGTTCTTTACGAGCTGCCACGGGATGAGCTGCTGACGCTGTCGCGCGACATCGTGCGTCTGAGCGATCGCGAGGGCAGCTACAGCCCGGGGCCGCTCGGCGTGCATCCCATCCTCGCGCGGCAGGGCGTGTGGGGTGGCTTCGGTCAGGGCCTCAAGCTGCTCCTGCGGACTTATCTGGGCGAGGATCGCGTCGTGCGCATGACCTTCTTCGCCCGGGAGGACACGCTGCAGCCGGCCTGGCTGTTCGGTGGCTTTGACAAGAAGGCGGGGAACTATTCGCGACTGCTGATCCCGACCACCACGACCAGTGAACAGGCGCTGCTGGGCGGCTTCCCGAATGCCGGTGAGCTTGCCGGCAGCGTGCCTACGCCGAGCAGCTCCAGCGACGATCTGCGCCTTCTGCTCAGCAGCTCGGCGGCGAACCTGGCGGACGACACGCTGCGCCGCGCGGCGTTTGCGGCGGCGCTGCGCATCGAAAATCCCGGCAAGCACACGCCCGACACCATCGACTGTGTCAGCTGCCACGCGGCGATGGCGGCCCGCAGCTTGGGCGAGAACCAGTACGGCTACAGCACCGTCGGCCACCCCGATCGCTTCGTCAGCAGCCGCGATCTTCGCTACACGCCACCGATGGAGCCCAGCCTGGAGAACCTGCACGCCACGAGCTACCTCGGGGCAGAGCTGGGCATCAACCAGCGCACCGTGAATGAGACGGCAGCCGTGGCCGACTACCTGTCCGCGCTGCTGTCGCAGTAAGCCAGGCGCTGCGTTCGTCGGCTAGAGCCCCGGCGGCCGACGCGGCGGCAGTGGCACGTTGCTGGGTAGCTGCTGCGGCGGCGTTGGGCTGGGCGAAAAGCGGCCAATCGGGCGCTTCGCCAGCTCTGAGAGCGGGCCGAAGTGACTCGGCGTGCCGCCAAGCGGCGTCGGTGAAAACATCGAGACGTCAATCGGGCCGGGGGCACTTAGGTTGACGTTTTCGTGCGCGCTCGGCAGGTGCGAAAGCTGCTGGCGCATCATCGCCCCGTGGAACTCGTCGCTGTTCTGATGAATCAGCTGCTGGAAGGATCGGGCGCGATCGGCGATCTCGTCGGCGTGATCGGTGCCGTTGATGACGCGACGAGCGTTGCGGAAGTCGCTCTGCTGGTCGTTCACGTAGTCACCCAGCTTGCGCCCGGTGAACGAGCCGGTCTTCATGCCCCCGGCGGCAATGCGAGCCGCAAGCTGCGGGTCGGCGGCCTGCTCGGGCTGATTGACCAGATCGGGGGCTTCGCCGTTGTGCAGCACGCCCGCGCTGTTTAGCCGTCGCGTCCAGTCGGCGTAGTTGGTGCGTCCGGTGATCTGCACCAGGCCGCGACCACGGAAGCGCGCACCGTCGCCCTCTTCGGTGTTACCGAGCTCAGCGCCTTTGCGGGTGTCGGGACCGTACTTGCGATCGAAATAGGCCTCGGGGCCACCGGCCCCGGCTTTTTCGGTCATCAGGTTGCCCAGGTGCGACTCGCGCTCGGCGGTGGCCAGCATGTAGGCGAACTGATTTTCGCGCGTTAGGCCCACGTCGGACGCGGCGTTGAGCATGTTTTCGGCCGTCGAACGGACCGTACTTCGGCGCGTCGCGCTGTGCTGCGGATTGATGCTGGTGCCGTCGGCGATGGCGTCAAAGAGGTGATCGCTGTTGGCGTGGATGGCCTGCGTCTTCACGAGCCGCGGCGTGATCCCCACGCTGGCGCTGGGCGGTGGCGCGACATGGCCAAAGAGGTTTCCGGCTTGACCCGCCGACAGCGGGGCGCCGCCCGTCGGCGTCGAGGAGACTGGCGCTGGGTTCGCGGCCACGGGCGACACCGTGGGTGAGCTCGCGGCGGGCAGCGTTGCCGTCGTTACGCTCTCAGGGCTTTGCGGCTGTAGATCCGACATCAAGTCGATTATCGGCGGGCGGGCGGCCAAGTTGCAGGCCGCAGATCGGCAGGCTACGTCGCTGCTGGCTGTGGGTGGCGGGCGCCTATGGCGTCCCCGGAGCGGCGCTTAGAACAGGCTGCGGAGGACTGCCGAGAGGGCTGCCGTTGCCTTGCGGGCCGTCGATAGCTTGACGCGGCTCTTGGGGTGCAAGAGCTCCAGGCCGCGGCGCTCACAATCCGCAAGCACGGCGCTGTAGACCCGAGCCATGATCTCGGCGGGCACCAAGGCTCGACGATCACGCGGACTCTTGGCTTCTTTGGCCAGTCGATACTCTTCGCGGGCTCGACGGGCGACGCTGGCCAAAAGCTTTTGTGCCGCGGCCTGCTTTTCCTGCGGCAGTGGTCGCGACGACAGCACATCGGCTTCATCCAGCCCAAACTGCGCCAGCGCTTCCAGCGGCAGGTATAGGCGGTCGCGTCCTGCGTCTTCCGCGATGTCGCGCAGGATGTTGGTTAGCTGCAGCGCACGTCCATGCAGGCGATGTCA
>DAORCZ010000401.1:0-4120 GCA_035345735.1 Pseudomonadota bacterium
GCCAGGGCCTTCGACAGGTACTCATCGGCTTCGCGATAGCGTCGCTGATCGCGCAACAGCAGGCCCATCCCGCGCAGCTCCGAAGCGATGTCGGGGTGCAGCTCGCCGAGCTCTTTGCGCTCGATGTCCAGCGCTTCTTGGTAGTAGCGCATCGCCTGATCGAAGTTGCCCTGCCGACGATAGACACCGCCCAGGGTGTGCAGCACCTGCGCCACCTCGGGACTGCCGGCGCCGTAGAGCTGGGTGCGCAGGCTCAGCGAGCTCTGACAGAAATCGATCGCCCGATCCCAGCGCCGCATACCGGACTGCAGGCGGCAGCGCGCCAGCGAAAACTCAGCCCGCAGCGGCTTGGCATCGATCGGGCTCATCGAGTCGAGCGCGGCATCGGCGAGCTCCTCCCAGCTCTCGGCTTTTTCCGGCTGGTTGAGCGGATAGCTGGTCAGGCCCATGAGGTGAATCCAGGTCTGGGCGACCAGGCGCTGGTTGCGGCTCTCCATGGCAGCAGCGGCGGCACGCACCAGGGTCTTTTCCGCCTGACGGGCCATGCCGCTGCGATCTTCGACCTGCCCCAGCAGATAAAGCGACTCGGCCAGCACCGGGCGATAGGCCAGCTCATTGGCGCGCTGGACAATGCGTCGCGCCTTGTTGATGACCACGCCGTAGCGACCCAGGCGCTGCTCGGCGCGGACCTCGGCCAGTTCGATGATCAGCCGCTCGATCTCGGCCCGGGTCTTGGGATCGCTGGGCAGGGGCGGCGGCGCCTGCAGGGCTTCGACATCGGCGCAGCGCGACAGCGGCGATAGATCGTGCACCGCGGTGCTGGCGTTTTCGATGACCTGCTCGACCGGGTTACTCAGGATGTGGGTGAAGGCGTTGACTTCTTCCAGCTTCTCGTCGAGACAGCGGCGGCGCAGCTCGAAGATGGCCGGCAGCTGCTCATCGCGCACGCGGGCCAGGCAGGCGGCGCTGCGCATCTTGACCCACTCTTGCGTGTAGACATCCAGCGCTTGCTCGACGCGCTCCCAGGCATCCGAGGCGTAGGCCTTGCCGCTGGCCATCAGCTTGCCCTTGATCTCTTGCTTGCGCTTTTCGTCCCAGATGCCGCCCAGGCGACCTTCGAAGCCACGGCACGGCGTCTCGCGGCTCTCTTTGCGCAGGTTCCAGGCCAGGTTGCCGGCCAGCGCCACCATCACCACCGCCGCCATGATCAGCCAGCGCCAGGACACGCTGGTCTTTTCGCGGTTCAGCGACTGCAAAAGCGCATCCATGCTGGGGAAGCGATCGTCGGGCTGCACCGACAGACCGCGCAGCAGCACCTGCCGCATCCAGGTCGGGACGCGGGCATCGGCGGGTGGTGGCTGGATGCGTCCCGAGACGACGTTGAAGCCCAGCGTGGCGATCGAATCGCCGGCGAAGGGCACCGCCCCGTACAGCGCTTCGTAGAGCGCAACGCAGAAGCAGAACTGATCGGTGCGCGGCTCGGTCTTGCCGCCCTGATACTGCTCGGGCGCCATGTAGCGCGGCGTGCCCATCAGCGCGCCGGTGCGCGTCAGGTTGACGCTCAGCATCTGCGGCGTGATCGCGGAGCTCGACGAGTCGGCAACCGCCGCGTGCTCATCGCTCTGGTCCGCGCGGCGCGCCAGGCCGAAGTCGGTGACGCGCACCTGCCCATCTTTGCCGACCAGCACGTTGTCGGGCTTGAAGTCGCGATGCACCAGGCCAACCGCGTGCGCAGCCGCCAGACCCCGTCCGGCCAGCGTGAACACTTCCAGGATCTGCGCCTGGGTGCGCGGCTGTTCTTTCAGCCAGCCGGTCAGCGTGCCGCCATCGATGAATTCCATGGCGATGAACACCTGGCCATCGATGGTGCCGACGTCGTAGACGGCGATCACCTGGGCGTGCTGCAGCCGGGCCATGGCCTGGGCTTCGCGCAGCAGGCGCATGCGCGCTTCACTGGCCTCGCTGCCCGCCGCTTCGGTGCGCAGGAGCTTGATCGCCACTTTGCGATCTAGTTCGGGATCGTAGGCGGCGTAGACCACACCCATGCCGCCGGCCCCCAGGCAGGACAGCACGATGTAGCGGCCCAGGCTGGCGCCGCGCGGTAGCTCATCGTCGATGACCTTGGGGCGGCTGGGCTTGGCCAGGGCTTCTTCGATGTGCCGCGGGAGCTGCGTGCCGGTCGAGGACACCGACGCCGCCGGCGTGTTTCCCGAGGGCGCCGGTCGCAGAACCCGGCCGCTGCCGGCGCTGGGGGGCTTGGCCGGCGTCTCTTTGACCGGGGACGCGGGACTCGGCGAGGTCGCTCGTTCGCGCCCCTGCATACCGGCCAGCGTGTCGCCTAGCGCTAGCTCGCTTTCGGTGGTCGCGCGGCGGGGCTCATCCGAGCCGGGCGCCTTCGCGGCTTCTTTGTTGTCCGGGGGGTTCATCAAAAA
This sequence comes from Pseudomonadota bacterium, assembly GCA_035345735.1. Lineage (GTDB taxonomy): Bacteria > Myxococcota_A > Polyangia > Palsa-1104 > JAEUJZ01 > JAEUJZ01. The sequence goes on from DAORCZ010000401.1 coordinate 2,433, forward strand.
GGCCGAATTATTTTATCACCCTCGGAATCGGTCGGTTCAGCAATCCTCGGACCGGGCCGCGGCGCGCGACTAAACGCTAGGTACTGCGATGTCGTCGAGCACCGAGTCGTCAAAGTCGGCTGGCGTGCCGACATCGGCCGCTGAAGAGTGCTCGGGTGCGTCTACCTGCGTCACCTCCTCGGTGCCCTCGCGCTCATCCTCTGCGTGATCAAAGCCCGCCCCGGCCCCCGACGAGAGCGCCGCGCTCCCAGGCACAGAATCGGCGACGTGCGGTGTCGCGCCCGGGTTGGTCGTTTCCTCCTGCTCGTGAGTCATCGCCACATCCCCCTTCCAGCCGTGCTGACGTGTTCGTCTTACTGTTCAGCGTACTGCGGACCGCTAAGTTGGGGGAAGCCCCGCTTTTTTTCGCCCGGGGTTGGCGGTGTCTGCGGCTCGGCGCGTGGGTGGCATAATCGCCGCATGTCTTCTGCTGTGGTTTCTTCCGGATCGGCATCCGCGGGCTCTCCGCCGCTCATCCTCCGCCGTCATGCCCTGGGCTTTCCCTGGCCGACGGTCGATCCTTTCCTGTTCTGCGTGCATCACGTCGATGCCTATCCGGCGGGCAATGCGCAGCTGGGGCCGGCCGCGTCGCTCGCCGGGCGCGAGCTAGGGCAAGACTTTGCCGGCAAGGACGGCTGGCGCATGTATCACGGCACGGTGGTGCCGGGCTTTCCCCAGCATCCCCACCGCGGGTTTGAAACGGTGACCATTGTCCGCAGCGGCTACATCGATCACTCGGACTCGCTGGGGGCGGCGGCGCGCTTTGGCCCAGGCGATGTCCAGTGGCTGACCGCCGGCGGCGGCATCGTCCATTCCGAGATGTTTCCCCTGCTGCAGCCAGATGCCGGAAATCCCGTCGAGCTGTTCCAGATCTGGCTCAACCTGCCGGCTCGCGACAAGCTGGCGCCGCCGCATTTTACGATGCTGTGGGCGCGCGATATTCCGACGCTGACCCAGGTCGACGAAGCCGGCGGCCAGACCGAGATCCGGCTGATCGCCGGCCGCCTGGGCGAAGCGCAGGCCCCGTCACCACCGCCGCGATCGTGGGCGGCGCAGGCCGACAGCGACCTCGCCATCTTCTGCCTGCGGCTTTCACCACGGGCGCGCTGCGTCCTGCCAGCAGCGACGGGCAGCCAGACGCAGCGCACGCTGTATTTTTTCCGCGGCTCGGCCCTGCAGGTCGGGGACGAGTCGCTGACCAGCCATATCGGGGTCAGCGTGCGCGCCGATGCCAGCCTGCCGCTTGCCGCCGGAGACGACGAGACCGAGGTGCTGCTGCTGCAGGCCCGCCCGATCGGCGAGCCGGTGGCCAGCTACGGTCCCTTCGTCATGAACACCCGCGCTGAGCTGCAGCAGGCGTTTTCTGACTATCAGCGCACGCGCTTTGGCGGCTGGCCCTGGGATCGCGACGATCCCGTGCACGCCCGCGACGAGGGCCGCTTCGCCCGCCACGCCGACGGACGCATCGAGCGCCTGCCGCGCTGAGCCGCCGATCCTCGGGCCGAACGTCTGCTTCTACGGCTGCTTCTGCGGCTGCGGCTGCGGCGCGGGGGAAATCGTTTGGGGGCTCGCTGGGGGTTGGTAGACTGGGGCGCATGGCGGTCTCTCGCGAAGGCTCCCGGGCTGGCTTCCCGGCCGGTTCGTCGGCT
>DAORCZ010000401.1:4220-7306 GCA_035345735.1 Pseudomonadota bacterium
GGACTCTATCGCCGCTATCGCAGCGTCGATGCCCTGGTCGCTGAGCTGCGCGAGAGCGCGACGGCCGAGCGGGCTTCCGGCTGGGATGCCTATCTAGTCGCGCAGGCCGAGCGCGAGCGTGGGCACCTGGATGACGCGGGCCGCTGGCTAGAGACGGCGCGTGAGCGCGTGCGCGGCGGGCGACCCGGTCCCGACGGAGCCAAGCTGAGCCTGGCCCAGTCCGAGCTTTCGCTGAAGAAGGCACCGCCCGATCTGAAGGGCGCGGCAGGGCACCTGCGCACCGCCCTGGCCGAGAGCAAGCCCGCCGACCCCGGCCGTCGCGCCCTGCTGCGTCGCCTGGCCGATCTGCAAGGACAGAGCGGCGATCACAGCGCGGCCGAGGCCACCCTGCGCGAGCTCTTATCCGGGGCCGCGGCCGGGGAGGCCCCCGCCCTGCGTCGCGAGCTGGCCGACACGCTGGCCCGCGGCGGTAAGTCCGCCGAGGCCCTGGCCGAGTGGCGGGCGCTGGACAAGAGCTATGGGCCCGCCACAGATGTTGGACGACGCAGCGAAGCCCAGCTGCGCATCGGCGAGCTGTGCGAGGCGACGCAGGACGATCTGGGGGCGCTGGCCGCCTATCGCCAAGGGCTGAGCCTCCTACCCAGCCAGCATCCGTCGCGGCGCGAGGTGCTGGAGCACCTGATTGCCCTTTCGCGCAAGCGGGGTGAGCTGCCAGCGCTGATCGCGCAGCTCGACAAGGATCGCCCCGCCGCGACGCGGAGCTTTGCCGACTGGGAGCTGTTCGCTCGCCTGTACGACGAGCGCGGCGACACCCCCGCGGCCATCGCCGCCTATCGCCAGGCCCTGCGCCGCGAGCCGCACAGCGTCGACATTCGCCGCCGCCTGATCGCCCTCCTTGAACGCAGCGGGGCGGCGTCGGAGGTGCTGCGCGAGTACGAGGCTCTTATTACGCAAATTCCCGGGGATGCGCGTCCCTACTTAGAGCTGGCGGAGAGGCTGGAGCGGGCCGGGCAGCGCGCCCAGGCGCTGGCTTGGCTGCGTCGCGCCGCCGGTCGCTTCGGCGGCGATGCCTCGCTGCACAGCGCGCTCTGCGATCTGTATCAGCGCTGGGGCGAGGCTGATCTGGCCCTGTCGGAGGCTGAGCTCTTGGTGCGGCTCGACCCGCGCGATGAGAGCCACCTGCTGACACTCGGCGAGCTGTACTGGGTGCGCGGCAAGAAAGATCGCGCCGACGAGATCTGGCGCCGGCTGCTGACCCTTTCGCCCAGCCGGGCGCTGGGGCAGGCCCGCCTGGCCGACGTCTACGCCGAGCACAACCTGATGAACGAGGCCCAGGACCTGTACCAAAAGGCGGTCAAGGCCGAGCCCAACAACCTGCAGATCAAGCGCGGCCTGGCGCAGTCGCTGGAGCGTCTGAACCGCCCCAAGGACGCGGTCGGGGTCTGGGAGCAGATCTATTTCGCCGCCAGCGAGCCCGCCGATCGCCCGCTGCGTCTGGAAGCACGACAGCACCTGGGCAAGCTGTTGCGCAAAGAGACGCGCCTCTTGCCGACGTTGTACAGCTGGCAGCGACGGCTAGCGGCGCAGCTGAGTCAGCTGGTGCCCGAGCGCATGCAGCCGGCTGAGCTGGTGGCGCTGGCCGTCCTCGTCGCCGATGTCAGCCTGGCGCTGGGGCAGATCGCCGATGCCGAGTCGGCGCTGTCGCAGCTTCGCGGTCGCTTGCCGCCGGGACCGCTCCTGGCCGAGGTGCTGCTGGCGCTGTCGACGATCTATCAGCAGCAGCACAAGCTCGATGAAGCGATCGCCGCGCTCAAGCAGGCGGCGACGCTCCTGCCCGAACGCCAGCGCGAGCTGCAGGCCCAGCTCGCCGAGCTTTCGCTGCAGAGCTATCGCGATGAAGACGCGGTGCGCTATGCCCGCCAGGCCGTCGTCGATGGCGATGGCGAGCTGCGGCTGGGCGAAATTCTAGAGAAGCGCGACGATGTCGCCGGCGCGATGGCGGCCTACAAGCGCGCCATTGAACTCGACAGCCGGCTGTTCCGCGCCCACATGGCCCTGGCCCGTCTGCACATGGGGCGCGGTGAGCTTGCCGATGCCGCCACCAGCTTCCGCGATGTCGTGCGACGCGCGACGCAGGAAGACCTGATTTTGGAGGCCGGACGACGGGCCATCGATATTCACGAATACCTCGGCACGCTCGGCGAGCTGTGGCGTGACTTCTCGCCGCTGGCCTTTGCGCCGGTCAGTTCCTCGTCGCTGCGTACGACCTATCGCAAGCTGCTGCTGCTGCTGTACGAACGCTACGCGCTGCCGCTATCCGTGCTGGCGCGCACCGGCGATGCGGGGGCGGCGGCCGAGCTGCGACGACTGGGGCAGGGCAGCATCAAGCCGCTGACCGAGACGCTGGTCGATGGCGATACGCGCGAGCAGCGCTTGGCGGTGTCGCTGCTCGCAGCGATGCAGCCTCCCGAGGCCGTACTGTCGCTGCTGAACCTGGCCATGCTGGGTGAGCCCGAGAGCGGCGATGCGGCTCGGGCGCGCGGCGGAGCAGTCGGCGAGCGGAAGGCGGGCAGCGAGGCGGGACGCGACGCCAGTCGGGGCAGCGCCGCCCGCACCGTCGACATCGATCTGCGGGTCGAGGCCCTGATGGTCGTCGCCCGCCTGGCACACAGCCCAGGCGAGGTCGCCGAGCCCGCGGGCGCTGCGACGGTGAACCGGGGTGGGGGCTGGCCGCTGCGCGAGCCCCGCAGCGTGGCGCAGCTCCTGCGGCTGGCGCAGAGCCGCGAGAAGCAGGTGCGCCTGGCCGCGCTGTATGCCCTGGCCCGCGGCGCGAGTCGTCTGCCCCCACCGTCGGCTCGGCCCGTCCCTGGCAGCCCGGATGCGGCAGCCTTCAGCCTGGCCTTTGAGACCACGCTGTTTGACAGCTTGAACGGCCCTGCGCCGCGCGCCATGGCCTGGCTGGGGCTGGGTGAGCTAGCGGCGGGCGGGCGCGCCTTTTCGCCGCGCGTGCGGACGCTGTCGGCTTCCCTTTTGCACCGCTACAAGCAGAGCCCCGAGTCCTTCGATGTCGTCGAAGAGCCGGTGCT
>DAORCZ010000402.1:0-7290 GCA_035345735.1 Pseudomonadota bacterium
GACCATCACCGGGTTCGGCAGCTGGCCCAGCATCTGGCCCTGGGCGAAGGCGTCCTGGGCGCTGGCAAAGTGCTGCCCGGCCGCCGCGAAATCCTGGCCGTAGGCGGCGCGCAGCGTCAGCGCCGGGCCGCCCGGCTCGACCTGGCCGGCGAAAAACCCAAGGATCAAAAGGGCCGAGGCAAGCCCCAGCCCGACGCTCCGGGTCAAGCCGCGGCGAGGCGGCGCGCAGCTGCGCAGTTTCCGTCGCTGAACACCGTTTATCGACGTGCAGTCCATCATCGGGCTCGCAATCCTAGCACCGGTTCTTTTCTGGATGCTTATAATCTGCGCCCCATGTCGTCTACTACATCTTCCGCAGCGACTTCAGCGAATCCAGGCGCGCCAGCGAGCGCTACAGGCGGGGCCGCAGCGGCGGGCCCCGGTGCCGCGTCACCACCGGGTGGCGGCGGCGGTGCGAAGAAGAAGCTCGATCGCGTCCGCAACATCGGCGTCATCGCCCACATCGACGCCGGCAAGACCACGGTCAGCGAGCGGTTCCTGTTCTACTCGGGCCGCATCCACAAGATCGGCGAAGTGCACGAGGGGCAGACGCAGATGGACTGGATGCCCGAGGAGCGCAAGCGCGGCATCACCATCACCGCCGCCGCGACGTCGTTTTCTTGGCGCGGCTACGAGATGCACCTCATCGACACGCCGGGCCACGTCGACTTCACCATCGAAGTCGAGCGCTCGCTGCGCGTCCTCGACGGCGCCGTCGTCGTGCTGTCAGCCGTCGATGGCGTCGAGCCGCAGACCGAGACGGTGTGGCGCCAGGCCGACAAGTTCCACGTGCCGCGCATCGCCTTCGTCAACAAGATGGACCGCGTCGGCAGCAACTTCGAGTCGGTGGTCGACAGCATCTCGCGCATCCTGTCGGCCAATCCGGTGCCGCTGCAGGAGCCGATCGGCGCCGAGGACACCTTTGTCGGCATGTACGATCTGGTGGCCCAAAAACGCATCGACTTCACCGGCGAAGAAGAAGACGCCCCGACGGTCAGCGAGCTGTCGGACGCCGATCAGGAGGCCTTCGCCCCGGCCCGCGAGCGACTGGTCGAACGCATCGCCAACGTCGATGACGAGCTGGCGGAAAAATACCTGTCGGGCGAGGCCATCGACGAGCCGAGCCTGCGCGCGGCCATCCGACGCGCCACGCTGGCCAACAAAGCCGTGCCCGTGATGTGTGGGGCGGCGCTGCGCAATCGCGGCATCCAGCCGCTGCTCGATGCGGTGATCGAGTTTCTGCCCGCACCGACGGAAGTGCCGCCGGTCACCGGCCATCATCCGCGCACCGGCGAGCCCGAGAGCCGCCCGGCCGACGACAAAGCCCCGCTGTGCGCGCTGGCCTTCAAGGTCGCGATGGTCGAAGGACGCAAGGCCGTCTATCTGCGCATCTATTCCGGGACGCTGAAGGCCGGTGACGATGTCTGGAACCCGCGCCTCGGTCCGCCCACCAAAGGCAAGGATCGCGGGGGGCCAGCGGCCAGCGAAAAGCCGCTCGGTCGCTTGGAAAAAGTCGCCCGCCTGTTCTCGGTACACGCCGACAGCCGCGACAAGATCGACGAGGCCAAGGCCGGCTCGATCGTGCTGGCCGTTGGCCTCAAAGACAGCGCGACCGGCGACACGTTGTGCGATCCGCGATCGCCGATAGCGCTGGAGCGCATCGACACCTATCAGCCGGTCATCACGCAGGCGGTCGAAGCCGCGACCACCGCCGACGCGGAAAAGATGATGGCCGCGCTGGAAAAGATGGCCGACGAAGATCCGACGTTCCAGGTGCGCGAAGATCCCGAGACCGGACAGACCGTGGTCTCGGGCATGGGCGAGCTTCACTTGGAGATCAAGCGCGACGTGCTCGACCGCGAGTACGGCGTGCAGGCGCGCATGGGTCGGCCGCAGGTCGTGTATCGCGAGACGATCCTGGGCTCGGGTGAAGCCGAGCACATCTTCGAGCGCACCATGGACGAGGGCAATCTCTACGGTCGGGCGACGGTGCGGGTCAGTCCGCGCGAGCGTGGCTCGGGATCGCTGGTCAAAAACGCCGTGCCGCCGCCGCCGGCCGATATGCCGCAGCCACTGCAGCGGGCCCTACCGCCGCTCGTCGAAGCGGCGCTCGCGGGCGTGCGCGAGGCGATGGGCTCGGGCCCCAAGGGCAACCGTTTGGAAGACGTCGAAGCCACCCTGGTTGCCGTCGAGCCGAAGCTGTCGTCGGAAGTGGCCAGCGATGTCGGCTGGCGCATCGCCGGCTCGCGCGCCCTGCTCAAAGCCTGCGAGGCGGCGAGCGTGGCGCTGCTGGAGCCGATCATGCACCTTGACGTCCTTGTGCCCGACGACTTCGTCGGTGAAGTGCTGGGCGACCTGAACCAACGGCGGGCGCAGATCCTCGATGTCGGGATGCGCGGCAACCGGCGCTGCGTCATTGCCGAGCTGCCGCTGCGCTCGCTGTTTGGCTACTCGACGGCCGTCCGCTCGGCCACCGAAGGCCGCGCCGACTTCGTCATGACCTTCGCGCGCTACGACACGTGGTAGGGCGCAGCGTGTCCGCTCTCTATATGGTCCGCTGGCCTGTCCGCTGGAGCTCGCATGCCGGCTGAGTCGCCCCCGCCCCGCCTGGTGCTGCGCCTGGGTCGGGAGTCGCTGAGTCTGTGGGTTCGCCGAGCCGACGGTACCCAGGGGTCTCTCGGCGACCACCGGGTCGGATCGGCCACCCTGGCCTCGACGCTGAGCCCGCTCATTCAGGCTGCGACGACGGATCTCCTGCGCGGCGCCAAGCCTCCCCGACTAGAGCTCGTGCTGCTCAGCGAACGACCGCGGCAGGCCCTGCTTCGTGGGGAATTGCCCCCGGTCAGCCTGCTCTGCACGGCCGGGGTGCATGAGGCCCTGCACGCCGCGCTCTCGCCGCAGCGACACAGCCAGGTCTCAGCCGGCGCGGGACGCTCGCCGCTCCACCCCTGCTTTCCCTGGGTCGGGGATGCCGCAGAGCTATGGCCGAGTCACGCCGATCTGTCCGCGCTGTGCCCGCAATCGCAGCTTATCCCCGTCGCGGAGCGCTTGGCCGCCGATGGCACCGTGATCAAGGAGCTGTCGCGCGAGGCCAAGGCGAGTCTCGTCCAGCAGGCCATGCGTCTTGGCGCGCCGGCGGCGGTCGTGCTCTTGCATAGTCCGCGCAACCCGACGCACGAAACCGGGCTCACGGCCGCCTTGCACGCCGCTGGGCTGTGCGCCATCGCCTCACACGCCGAGCTACCGGCCCATCGCGGGGGTCTGGATGAGCGCCTGCGCTTGCGAGCCGCGGTGGTCAGCGCTGCGCTGGCTCCAGGCTGGCAGGCCGATCTGGCCGCCGTTCGCGCCGCCCTCGCCGAGGCCCTGCCGTCCGGGCTGCCCGTCCGCCTGTTCGCGCTACGCCCCGATGGCGCCATCGCCCCGGTCGAGCGTGTCCCGCTGTGGAAGCTCCTGCTCTCACCGCTCGCTGCCGTCCTGCGCGGGGCGGCGCTGAGCCAGCCGGAGGGCAGCGACGGACGCTTCGGACTGCTGACCGAACCCGAGCCAGCTTCAAAGCCAGACAGCGACGCCGAAAGCCTCCACCTGGCCGCGATCTGTCAGCCCGAGACGCCGGTGTGGCAGCCGGGCTCCTCGACGCTGTGCCTGGGGATCCCCAGCGAGCTGCCAGGCGCCTCGGTCGTCGTCGGGGATAGCGCGCAGGTGGCCGCCTCCCGGCTGGGGTTGCTGGCCCTCTCGCAGGGCTTTTCACTCGCCGAAGACCGCGACGCAGAGACGACCACCGACGAACCAGCCGCCCTGGGCCTGGTGCCCCTGCAAAAGAAGCGTCTGCCGACCGGGCAGGCGATGGCGAGCGGAGCGCTCACCGCCCCCATTCGCGACGAGCTGATTCAGCTTCTGTGCGCGGAGGCCTCGGGGGCGCAGGAGAGCGGGCTGCTCTCGGCGACGCTGCGGCGCCTGCAGACGACGGGGGCCGCCCCAGGCTCGGAGACGGCGACCGCCCCCGCCGAGCCCAGGATATCGCCCAAGAGCGAACCCGCCGACTGCGGCCAGTCCCCGACCGCCGGCTGGACGGCCGATCTGCGCTACCAAGGTCAGATCAGTGCCCTCTCGCTGCGCGGGGTAGGAACCGGCGGCCCAGCGGCCAGCGCCGCCACCGACCTGGTCGTCCGCTTTGTCGCCGAGCACGAGCGTGTCTACGGCTTCTCGCTGCCGCAGTGCCCGGTCGAGCTCCTGCAAGTGCGGCTCACCTCGCGCAGCTAGCCGGATCCGTCGCTGCCGCAGGCGGCCCGCGCGCTGGGGTCGTCTGGCCGTCGTATGGGGCGGGGAAATTCTCCACGTCGGCCCCTGCTTTTGATATTCTGGCCACCTAGCGAAGTCAGCTCTTACCTCTTCCACCCTCCCTACTACTCACCACAACGCACAGCGCATAGGACAGTCTATGGATGCCATCGTCATCGGAGCGGGAAGCTGGGGGACTGCCTTGGCCTGTGTGCTACGGCAGGGTGGGCATCGCGTGACGCTGTGGGGTCGCGATGGCGCTCAGCTAGCCGACATCGAGGGGCGACAGGAAAACTCGCGCTACCTGCCGGGGCTGAAGCTACCGGCCGGGCTGCGCGTGCAAGCCGACCTGAACACCGCGATTGCCGAGCTTCCGACCGACCAGCCCTCGCTGGTGGTGTCGGTGGTGCCCTCACACACCACGCGCGAGGTGCTGCGCGGCATCGCTGACCGGCTGCCGTCACAGGCCCTGGTCGTAACGGCCAGCAAGGGCATCGAGAACGAGTCGCTAAGCCCGATGATCGAGGTGATGAAGCAGACCCTGCCGGCCGCCCTGCACAGCCGCCTGGCCGTGCTGTCGGGGCCCAGCTTCGCCCGCGAGACCGCTGAGGGTCAGCCGACAGCCGTGGTGTCCGCCGCCGAGGTCCGAGCGACGGCCGAGGCGGTCCAGGCCGCGTTCCAAAATGGCGCCTTCCGCGTCTACACCTCGGACGACGTCATCGGCGTCGAGATCGGCGGCGCGGTCAAGAACGTCATCGCTCTGTCCTGCGGCATGGCCGAGGGGCTGGGCTTTGGCCACAACACGCGGGCCGCGCTGATTACCCGCGGCCTGGCCGAGATCTCGCGCCTGGCGGTTCGGCTGGGTGGCAATCCGCTGACGCTCGCAGGCCTAGCCGGCATGGGCGATCTCGTCCTGACCTGCAACGGACCACAGAGCCGCAACCGCACCTGCGGTCTGCTCTTGGGTCAGGGCAAGACGCTGGCCCAGGCGCTGGCCGAGATGCGCCAGGTTGCCGAGGGCGTAAAGACCACGCGCTCGGTCCACGATCTATCGGCCCGGGTCGGCGTCGAGATGCCGATCAGTCAGGCCATCTACCGCGTGCTCTACGAAGACCGACCGGTGCGGCAGATCATGTCCGACCTGCTCGGTCGCCCACCGCGAGCCGAGCTGGGCTGAGCACGCCGGGCGCGACTCCAGACAGCACGCGCCCTGTTCGTCCGATTCATCCGAAACAAGCAAACCGATTTTCCCTCTTACGGCACAGACTGCGAAGGTTCCGAATGGCAAGCGAAGACCGCCCCAAAATGTCCTGGCGAGACATCGACAAGCGTCGGGATGGCGCATCCCACGGCAAAAACGGCGCCGGTCGCGGTGGCCTGCCCACCACGCAAGAAGAGGCACGCCAGAAGCAGTACCGCGCCGCGCTGGAAGCCGCGTTTGAAAAGGGCGAGCTCGGCAAGCTCGCCGACAAGCTCAACCTGACCAGCCGCGGTGGCGCGACCACGCCAGCGCCCGCTGCCCCGACGCCAAGCAATGGCAGCCATGCGAACGCCAGCAGCAGCCAGAGCCCGCGGCCCGAGCCTACGGCGCGACCGGCAGAAGCCGCCGCCGCAACGCCCGCCGCCAGCCCCGCCGCCGAGGACAAGTCGGGCAAGAAGAAGGTGGTCGGCAAGCTCGCCGAAGACCGCAGCCACCTGCGCAAAAAGCTCGTCGAAGCCGTTGGACGCGGCGAGATCTCGCGGGCAGCGGAAAAATTCCTGGTTCGCTATCCCATCCCCGATGATCACGAGGTGCTCGAACAGCTCCTCGAACACGAGCGCGAGAGCCGGGTCAGCGAGGCGATTGCCCGCATCGCCCACCTGCTGGATCGCAACCAGATGCCCAAGCGCAGCCGAGCGCTGTGCGGCAAGCTGCGCTACATCGCCGAGACCTCACGCGACACCGAGCTTAAGCAAGCGGCCCAGGGCCTGCTCACGCGGCTGTCCTAGCCCCTCGCGCCGGGTACTCGCAGCTTCCTTCCCTCTCCTTCCTCCGCTCAATTCCAGGACCTGATGAAACCGGTCGCGCGACTGCCGCCTATCGATCGCCGGCCTCCCGAGCGCTGCCACCTCTGCGGCGCGGCCTCACCGAGCCTCCTTGGTGAAAAAGACTTCAGCCACACCGCCAACGATCACTTCGCCGGCGTGCGCCAGTTCGAGGACAGTGGCGTCGCCATTCCCTATCACCACTGCCGCGGCTGTGGCCTGGTGTTCACCACGGCCCTCGACAGCTGGTCGGCCGAAGACTTCAAGCGCCACATCTACAACGACGACTACGCCCTCTGCGACCCGCCGTTCGCCGAGGAGCGTCCCTGCCGCAACGCCGCGATCATCGCCGGCATCTGGCACTACGAGACCGCGACCTGCCGCATCCTCGACTTCGGCGGCGGCAGTGGTCGCCTGGCTGCTGAGCTCTGCGCCCGTGGCTTTGCCGCCGAGAGCTACGATGTCTTCTACTCGTCAAGCCCCCTGCCGACGGCGCGCTTCCCCCTGGTGTGCAGCTTTGAGGTCATCGAGCACGTGCCGCACCGCGACCAAGCCAGCTGGATCGCCGCCTTCGTCGGGCTCATCGAAGACCGCGGGGTCGGCCTCCTTGGCACCCGCCTCCTCGAAGAACCGGTCGAGCTTGCGCACTTTTACCTCTCGCCCAGAAACGGCCATGTCACCGTGCACAGCTCGCAAAGCCTCGCTCGCCTCCTCGCCCCGCACGGACTCATCGCTACTTCTCTGAGCCGCGACCTGCACGTCATCACGCCGCGCCGCCATTCCGCATAGCAACCGCCCGCCCCCGCCTGCCAAGCGCTGCGCCGGCTGTGCGATACTAAAAAGACGTGTCGATGGGGGACTCGGCAAGCAAGGCTGCGCCGCCGGATCTGGCGCTAGGTCCAACGCTGGCAGCGCCCGTGGTGCCAGAAGCTGTCGCCGCCACCCTGT
>DAORCZ010000403.1:0-1824 GCA_035345735.1 Pseudomonadota bacterium
GCCCCCAAGCTCGTTTTGCACCTGGCCGGGGCGGCGGTTCTGCCGCGCGGTGGCGATGTCGTCGGCCAGCATCAGCACGATGTGGTCGTCGGGCACGCCGGCGTGGCGCAGCAGCCAGTACTGCCGCAGAGCATCGGCCTGATGGCGATAGTTGGGAAAGCCCGAGGACAGCGCCGCGATCAGCGCGTACACCGCTCGCTTCGGCTGCGCCGGCACAAAACCACTGCCGGGGCCGGACAGATCCATGGAGCTGTCCGCAGTGTTGCGAACCAGCGCGGCTTGGCTGGTGCGAAAGCTGCTTTCGCCGGTGAAGAATCGCTCGGTGATGTGCCGCTGCCCCTGCCGCACAACCCAGTGGGCCAGCGTCGAGTCCGCGAGATCCGTCAGCAGGCCGGGCTCAAAATCGAGCTCCCCCGTGGCGCCACTGACATTAGGCTCCCCACCCTGCTGCAGTGCCTGCAGCGCCGCGCGCACGCCCTCGCCATCCCAGCCAGTGCGCTCACCCCGACCGGCGATGGCAGCGGCGATACCCTGCTGCAGCGCCTCGCCCCCTTCGCCGCGCGACCGCGTCAAGCCATAGGCCAAAAGGAGGATGGCATCGTACTCGCTGGCCCCATGCGGTGGAGTTTCGCCGCCAAACTCGGCGGTGAATGCGGCCTCAAACCCTGGCTGCGGACCGTCGCCCGGCGAGACCGGCGCAAAGCCCTCAAGACCTTCGGCCAGCGGCCCCAGTGCGCGCAGCATGCCCAGCGTATCCAGGCCGGTATCGGCCCACAGCAGTCGCGGGCGACTGGGGGCATCAGGCCGCCGCGCGGTTCGGGTCGCGCAGTCGTAATCGATAGGCGTCGCCCCGACGACAAACAGCATGTCCGGCTGGAACGCCAGGGCCCGGGCCATAGGCGCTTCGCAGCCGGCCTCAGGCTCCAGGATGTCGATGCGAATCGCGTCGTTGGGGTAGCCGAGATCGCGGGCAAAAAACGCGAACCAAGACAGGAAAGTCTGGCCGCTCAAAGACGCCGGCGTGACCAGCGACAAGCGCTTGGCTCCCCCCGCGGCGGCGTAGCGCGCCATCAGCTCAGCTTGACTGATGTCGGACTCGCGGGTTCGCCAGATCCACCCTTTGCCGCCGTACGCTCGCAGAATGTCGGCTGCTGTCGAGTTGAACGACACGAGCGGCTTTTTGTGCTCCACGAACAGATCGGCGGTGGCGGCCAGCAGGTCCGAGGTCCCCGGGCCGATCACCGCGACATAGGAATCGTCACTGGCCAGCTGCGCCGCACGCTGCTGCTGCTGCGTCAGATCCAGCCGAGGATCGATCCCCGCCTCTTCGGCGATCAGCGTCCGTCCCCAGATGCCGCCCTGGGCGTTGACCGTCCGCACCGCCCACTGCAGCGCCTTGCGCTCTTGGCCATTGGGCATGGGCGGCATCATGACCGCGACCCGCAGCGGTGGGGGGGGACTGCACGCGGCCCCCAGACCCAGCACGCCGCAGGTCAGCGCAGCCAGCCAGAGGGGCAGCACAGCGCGAAGACGGCCCAGCATTCGCATCATGCGAGCTTAGACCCGCAAGCACGCGGGCTGTGCAGAGCCCGGCGCCTATTGCCAGGCGATGGCTGGGTGCTGGCGCATGACGCGAAACTGATGGCTGGTGAAGTGCGGCGCGTCGATGGCCGAGGGTCGGGCATACATCAGGTTATCGGCGTCGGTGTCGGAAAGTGCATCCGGACTGCCGTCGAGCTCGACGCTGTGATAGACGCCCAGATAGTGACCCAGCTCGTGCCCGAGCACGCGCGCCAGGCTCTCGACCGTCCACTCGATCTGCGG
>DAORCZ010000403.1:1924-7284 GCA_035345735.1 Pseudomonadota bacterium
GTGATCAAAAGCTCAAGTCGCAGCACTCCGCGCTGGCTGTCGGCCGGGCGCGCCACCCCTGCGCTCTCGATGCGCACCGTTCCTGACGACTGGCTGGGCAGCAGCGTGTCACAGTCGCGCAGCGTCGCCTGCAGGCGCAGACTGCTCACCGCAGTGGGGAGGGGATCACTGGATGGCAGGACATACAGCCCCTGCCGCACGCCCAGCGAGACGCGCTGCGGGCAGCTCTTGCAGAACAGATCGTAGTCAGAAAGCGTCGCTGGCGGCGTCACCCAGGCCGTGCCGCGTTCATCCTGCAGCGAGTCGATCTGCACGCAGCCTGCGGTGCTCAGCCGATACACGACATCGCCGGCCGGCACGGTCTGGAACTCGCTTCGGCCCGAGGCCGGAACCGCGACCTCGGACACCAGCTGCCAAGGTAGAGAGGGAGCGGGCGCCGGCAGGGCAGGCACGACCGAGGTCCAGCAGCTTGAACGCAAGGAGGCGTCTTCTCCACCCCCACATGCGAAGAGTGCGAGCCCCCCCAGCAGGCACAGTGCGCCGACGGTGCGAGCGGCGGCGCGGTGTGCATCCAGCATAACGACCTCCCCTCCTCTGCTGCCTTAGACCCGCCAGTCACAGAAACGCGCAAGGCTTGCCTGCGTTGCCCATTTTTTCGGCCCGCGGTTCCAACTCCGAGGGACCTATCCCAGGAGGTGCCTTCTATGTGGGTACGAAGATCATCCTTATTCCTTTGTCTTGCTTCGTTGGTTGCCGGCTGTGGTCAGGGAGGGAACGCAAACGAGGGGGCGGAGCCAACCAAGCCGCCACCACCAAGCAACAGCACCAGCCCAGCCACCGATCGCTGCGCCCCCGATGCCGCCGCCTATGGCACGAATGGCAACAGCACCTACTACCGCTTCGCCAGCAGCAAGTCGTGGAGCGCCGCCAAGGCCGACTGTGAAGCGATGGGTGGACGCCTCGCCGTTCCCATGGACAGTGCCGGCAACAGCGCCATCCGCGGCACCAACGGCGGCAGCAACCTGTGGATCGGCGTCTCGCAGCAGAGCGCTCAGCCCAACCCCGGCGCCGGCTGGGTCGATGTCGAAGGCAAGAGCCTGGCCTATACGGCGTGGCGCGGCGGCGAGCCCAACGACTATCCCACCGCCGGGGAGCAAGGGCAGGAAGACTGCTCGATGATGTACGCCAACGATGGCACTTGGAACGACGACATCTGCGGCAGCAGCAAGCAGTACGTCTGCGAGTTCGGCATCAGCCCGGTGTCCTGCGGCGGCGGTGCCAGCTGCGCCATCCCCAGCGGCGGCTCGACCTACAAGTGCACCTGCCCGACCGGCCAGACCTATGACAAGGCCAACAACACCTGCTACGGCGGCGCGCTGGCCGTCGAGATCAACAGCCTGAAAGCCACCCCAGCGGGCGGCGATATCTTCGTCAACCATCCCTTTACCGTGCGCGTCGGCTTCAAGGGCACCGGCAACACCAATCAGGTCGAGCTGCAAGTCGGCCTGATGCAGAAGCCCCCGAGCGGCGCCGCCGCCACCGACACCGAGCTGGCTACGCTCAAGAGCTGCATCGTCGGGACCAAGCAGGTCAACGTGCTGGGCAGCGGCAGTCAGCAGTTCGCAGACATCACCGGGGTCATTCCGCCCGAGTGTTTGGGCACAGAGAGCGTCCGCGCAGTCAACCTGATGGTGGTCGTCGATCCCGTGCTCGATTCGACGACGCAGGGCGATGACAACAAGTGGACGATTTACAACGTCAAGAACGCCAGCGATCCGCTGCATGCCAAGTGCCGCACGCCCGATCCCGGCACTGGTACCGCCGGCTGCGTCATTGATCTCAACGTGAAGCCTTCACCGGGTCTCGACTTGGCGCTGACTTCGGCCACGCCGGGCTCGTCGGTCATCGTCCTGCCACCGGCTGGCACCTCGCCCAACCTGCGCCCCGGGGGCAGCGAGCGGCCCAAGCCGATGGTCACGGTCGAAAGCTCGCTCATCGCTTACGGCCGCGACTACGACACCGCCGGATCCGACACGCTGCCGGGCAGCGTCAATTTCAAGTTCGACATCATCGCCTCGCCCGACACGGCTGGTGTGGGCTGGAAGCCGCTGTCGGTCGACCCCGAAGGCAACCACGCCCCGCTGTCCGCGCTGGTGCCCGGCGAAGAACTGCAGCGCGACGCCGCCCTATTTCCCACCCCCGAATTCCGCACCCTGACCGCTGCTGGCGGCTCCTGGGCCGGTGTCAGCAGCTTTCAGATCCGTGAGTGTCTGATGGTTCCCTTTGCCGAAGTCGGTCCGTCGTGGACCGGCGGGCCAGCGGGTACGGCCAACAACTGCAAGACCTTCTCGGTGCAGATGATCGCCGGTCAGTATCCAGCGCACTCGGCCAGCTCGTACACCATCGAAGAGCCGATCAGCGAGTCGTTCGGCAGCAGCAGCACCATCGGCATGAGCCTGACCGGCGGCACCAAGTCGTACTTCGACACCTCGGGCGCTTATACCGACAACGACATCAAGGCCAGCATGAAGGGCTTCTTCGGCAGCTTCGATCTGTTTGAAGCCTGGGGCGATGCCGATGCCGTGCGCTCGACCGCCAAGGCCGATCTCGACTACGGCCTCAAGGTATTTGGCGTGTCGCTGATCAGCGATGCCACCAGCGCCGCGGCTTCGGTCTCGTACAATAAGGATCTCAGCTACTCGAAGTCGCTCTGTTACACCTACACCTACGGCGCCATCGTCAGCGTCGAGCTGCAGGGCTGCTTCGCGGCGGGCGCCGGCCTAGACATGACGCTGACCGCGACCAGCGCATCGATCTCGGGCAATGTCCGGCCCTATATCAGCTCGACGCTCTCGGTCACGGCTTCGCTGAACGTCGTCATCTACAAGCTGTCGCTAACCGGCAGCGTCACCCTGCTCGGCATCAACACCACCGATGGCGATGGCGTGACGGCGACGCTCTCGTACTCCGTGCCGAGCACCAGCCCGCTCAAGCTGACCATTGGCTTTGATATCTCGGCGAACCTGCGCCTGACCACGCTCGACGGCAGCTTGAAGCTCGACATCGAACAGCTGGAAGCGAACATTTGTTACAAAAAGAAGTGGGGTATCAAGTGGTACTACCCCTGCTACAGCTACGACACCGTCTATGAAGCCACCATCTTCAGCTATGACGGGTACTCGAAGAACTATGTCCTGCTCGATGAAACCGGTTCATCGATCACCATCCAGTAGCCGGAGCAAGTAGTGGCGGGGCTCCGGCCAGTGGCCGACCCCGCGCCCCCATGTCGCAGGTGAGGACATCATGACGCGCAAAATCGTGCAGGGAATGTTGGCCGTAGGACTCTTGGGAATCGTGGGTCTCGGGGTGGGAAGGCTGCTGCACCAGCCCCCCGCGGCTCCCCTTTCCTGTCAGTTCACCGTCGGAGACGAGCTGGCCTTCGGCCTGACCAGCGTGGCGCAATCGCAGGGCGGGGCACAGACCACCCGGCAAGAGCTACGCGCCCGGCTGTGGTGGCGGGTGACCGCGCAGCAGGGTGCAGAATGGACGGTGCTCGCGACGCTGTCCGATGTCGTGCTCAGCGGAGACGAGAGCGACGAGCGCCGCGCCGGGCTCAGCCTGCCCTTCCAGCTGCAGGTGGGCAGCGACTGTCGCTTTCGCCAGCTGCGCTTCGATCCCACAAGCTCCCCCAAAACGCGGCAAGAGATCGAAGGCGTGCTGCGCTCGGCCGAGGTCATCCTGCCGCGTGCTCCCGCTGCCGAGTGGGTCTCGCGCCATCGCGAGTCGGCCGCCGAGTTCGATGCCCACTATCAGCGCAAAAGCGGCGAGCGCGACGTCGTGCTCAGCCGCCAGAAGCTGCGCTATGCCAGCCGCTCGCTACCACAACTTCCCGACGGTGGCGGCCCCCTGCGCGTGTCCGTCGGCGAGAGCCGCGCCGAGCTGCGCCTAGACCCGCAGGGACGCTGGCTGAAGGAAGTTCAGGATCACACCCGGCTGCGCATCGAGCGCGGCCCGCAGCTCTTGTCCGAGATCGACAGCGCCCTGCACCTCTACCGCGAGCCCAGCGCCGGCCGCGCCCCCGCCCTGCTCAGCCAGGTCGATCCGCAGACCCTTTCGGCCAGCAGCACCGATGCCATCAAGATTCACCAAGAAGCCCCGCTGCCGCCGCCCCCCGATCCCGTCCTCGCGCAGCTCGATCTATCGGCTGCGCTCAGCGATTTTTCTACGGCGCTCACCGCGACCCCGGATGGCCTGCATCACGCCACGCTGCGCCTCGCTTCCTATCTGTCGACCCATCCGCAGGCGATTGACGATCTGCTCCTGCGTATCAAGAGCGGCGCCATCGACGCCAAGCTGCACTCCGCCCTCTTCCTGGCGCTGGAGCGTACCGGCAGCATTGCCGCCGAGCGCGGCCTGGCCCGGGCCCTGTCTGATCGCGCCATGCCGACCATGAATCGCATGCGCGCCGCCGCCGCGCTGCAGGACATTCCGCGGCCCTCGCTGACCACCGCCCAGACCCTTTTGGCCGAAGCCCACAGCAGCGACACCCCGGCCGTCGCTCAGTCGGCGGTGCTGGCCATGGGCGCGCTCAGCCGACGGGCGCAGAAGCTGGCCCCCGCCGCCGCCGAGCTCATTCGCGGCGACCTGCAGCAGCGGCTGCAGACCCAGACGAAGCAAGAAGATCTCAATGTGACGCTCGATGCCATCGGCAACAGCGGTGATCGCGAGCTCGCCCCGGTGCTGCAGCGCTATCGCCACGACGAGTCGATCGAGACCCGGGCCCACGCCGCCCGCGCCTATCGCCGCATGGATGTCGCGGTGATGGAGCCCGAGCTCGCCGGCTGGCTTGCCGAAGAGAAGGACTCACCGGTTAGCCGCGCCATTTCCCAGTCCCTCGCCGATCGCCTGCGCGAGACCGGCCAGGCCCCCGCCGCCGCAACGATTCAGGCCGCCGCCGCCCGCCTCACCGTCGAGCGCGATGCCGCCGCCCGCGCCGCACTGATTGCCGTCCTGGGACTCGCCGCCGACAAGGATGAAGCCGCCAAGCGGGCCCTCGTCCTGCAGTTCCAGAGCGAGTCCGAAGTGCAGCTCAAGGTTCAGATCGGCCGCTACGTCCGCGCCGAAGATCTGACGCTGTAGTTCCCACCGCCCGCCCGCCTCATCGTTCCCCGATAGAACCGTTCTAAAACCCACAGAAGCGCCAGCAAACCGTAACGCAGATCATCAATTTATATCCGTATTAGATTGATTCTTTCATTCCACCACAAGCCACTAGCCAAGCCCGGCCGGCCCCGTGTATAGGCTAGCCCATGAGCATGGCGGCGGGTCTGCGACAGCACGAGGACGGCATCGTGCGCTGC
>DAORCZ010000404.1:0-7277 GCA_035345735.1 Pseudomonadota bacterium
GTCGCGCTGTGGCCTGGCTTTCCTCGCGCGCTGATGCTGGGCGTCTACCTGGCCATCGTGCTGTGCATCAGCCTGGCCTGGGCCCGCGCTGGACAAGGCAGCGGCGACTCGACTGCGCCTAGGTCGGCCCGCGACACCAAAGGCACGGGCCTCTCCCTACTGCGCAAGTCGCGCTGAGTCCGCGCCGTCGCACAGCCGCCCCTGTTGTCGCTATTGAACCGCACCGACCCGCACGATACGATCCCCTATGGACGGTCGTTGATCGCAAATGGGGGTGGTTGGTAACAAGACTAGGCAGCGGCTCGCCGCCGTCACCATGGACGATGAGGTCTTCGACGGCCCATCCCAGGACGACGTCGCAGAACGTGAGCCGCAGCGAGTCGGACGCTTCCCCCTGATCCGCCGACTGGGCGCCGGGGGCATGGGCGCGGTGTATGCCGCCTATGATGAGCTGCTGGATCGCCGCATTGCGCTCAAGCTGATGCATCGCCAGCGCGGGGGCAGCGTCGGGCAGAAGCAGCGGACGCTGGTCGAAGCCCGCTCCCTGGCGCGCATCACACATCCCAGCATTGTGACCGTCTACGAAGTCGGCGAGGCCGAGGGCCACGTCTACATCTCGATGGAATACATCGAGGGCCCGACGCTGTCTGACTGGTGCTCAGACGCGCCCAGGAGCTGGCGGCAGATCTTGGAGATGTATCTGCAAGCCGGCGAGGCTCTGGCCGCCGCGCACGCCGCCGGCATCGTGCATCGCGACTTCAAACCCGACAATGTGCTGGTGGGCAAGGATGGGCGGCCGCGGGTCATCGACTTCGGGCTGGCTCGGCTTGGCGGACAGAGCGCAGCCAGCATCCAGCTGCCTTCAGCGCTGAGTGGTGAGCATGGGCTGCCCCGTCGGCCAGGTGCGTCCGGGGAGGCCCAGTCCACATCAAACGGAGCCAGCGCCGCAGCCGACAAAAGCGGCGAACCCGAAGACGCGGCCAAGCCCGAAGACGAGCCCATGCGGGAGGACGAAGGCCAGGCCGGCGAGGACCGCCGCCCAGCTCTAAGAGCGCGGGGGGGCGGCGTGCTCAACCAGCCCGGCAGTGCTGCCACCGATCCGGTGACGCGCGTCGGCAGCATCTCAGGCACGCCGGGCTATATGTCGCCAGAGCAGTACATCGGTGGCGATGTCGATGCCTTCAGCGATCAGTTTTCGTTCTGTGCCGCGCTGTTCGAAGCGCTGTACGGCTTCCTGCCGTTTTCTGGCGATACCATCGAGCAGCTCGCCGAAGCGGTGAACGGTCCGGTCCGTCCGCCCCCCCCGAGCAGCAAGGTACCGGTTGAGGTTCATCGCGCCCTCTTGCGCGGCCTGAGCGTCGATCCCAAGGGGCGCTTCCCGACGATGGATGCGCTGATTGCGGTGCTGCGCGTCGAGCAGAGTCACAGCGCCGAAGCCGGCTCGCTGACCCGCAAGCGCATGATCCGCACAATCGGCACGACCGCGATCCTGGTGGTAGCGCTGATCTCGCTGCGGGTCGCGCAGCGCACGATGTCGACTCGCGATGCGGTGCTCGGCTCGGTCTTGCTGCTCGCCGGCATCCTGGGGGCAGGCCAGCTGCAGCGCGATGTGCTGCTGGCCAACCTGTTCCACCGCCGCATCTTCCTGGTGGTGACGCTCGCCGTGACGCAGAACCTACTCCAGCGCCTCGTCGGTCTGCGCATGGGCTGGATCATGAAGCAGCTCTTCCCGCTGGAAATGGTCGTCTGGTCAGGAGCCTGCCTAGCCCTGGTCTTCCTGGGCCTGCGCACGCTGTGGCCGCTGGTCATTGCCCTGTTGGGGATGGGTACGCTGGCTACGCTATGGCCCGAGCTTCCCAAGCCCTTCATCCTGGGCAGCTACGCGGCGGTGCTGATCTTTGTGGCCCTGGCTTGGCTGCGGGCCGGACGCAAGCAGGCCGCCGGAGCCCCCACGCCGCCGCCCAAGCCCAAATCCTAGGCCGTTCGCGCCCCCTTCACCGCCGGGATCGCGCGCCCATGTCTGAGCTAAGGTGCGACGCGCGCGACGTTCTTGATGAGCTTGAAGTCGGTGCGGCGGTTTTGCTCGCGGCCTTCGTTCGTTTGATTGTCGGCCACCGGGCGATCCGGTCCGTTGCCGATGGCGACAAAGCGGCTGCGATCAAAGCGATAACGATCGACCAGGTACGCGATCACGGCTTCGGCGCGCGACTTGGACAGCGCGACGTTGGCGGTGCGGTTGCCGACGTTGTCGGTGTTTCCTTCGACCTGCACGAAGGCGTTCTGAAACATCGAGAGCGTCTTGGCAAAGCCGTCCAGCACCTTGCGCGCATTGGCATCCAGACTGCTTTGACCGCTGCCGAAATAGATGCTGATGCTCTTAGTCAGCAGCGACGGTCCGCCCTGCGCTGGCAGCCCCAGGAAGCGGAAGCTCTCGACGATCTTTTGATCGCGATACTGCGGCGCCAGCGCAGACAGCACCTTGGTCCACTTGCTATCGACCGCGGCCACGCCCTCTTTGATCAGTCCCTCGCGCTGCCAGACCGTGCTCGCTTCCAGGAACAGGTGGTCGTAGGCGCAGTCTTCGGTCTCTAGTCCGAAGAAGGCGCGGTTGTCGGCGAACTGAGCCGGCTTGATCTTCTTGAGCGTCGACTCCACGAGATCGCGCTTCTGCCCAAAGGCCTCCGCCGAAAGATCGATGGCATGCGCTGGATCTTGGTTCAGCGCGTCGACTGCCGAGAAGAAAGTCTGCGTCAGCCGTGCTACGACCTCGCGGTTTTCTTCCAGCCAGTTCTTCCGCGCGAACAGCACATCGGCCACTAGGTTGGTCGCCGTCTCGGTGGTCACCAGCGTGACGCCCTTGCCGTCGGAGATGGCATCCGAGAGGTGTGGCTCCCAGATCGCCACGGCATCGACCTCACCCCGCGCGAACAGCGCCCCGGCATCCGGCGTCTTCACCGCCCAGACCAAGCGGCTCTTGATGTCCTCGATCTCGGGCAGGGTCAGGTTGCTCTTCTCCAGCAGCGACAGCAGGAGGTAGTGCGTCGGCGTATTGCGCGTCGTGGCGATGCGCGCGGTCTTTAGCTCCTCGATGCTCTTGAACTGCGGCTTGGCGGCGATGCCGATGTTGCCGCGACTCCAATCGACCAGCAGGAAGCTGCGCAGATCGACGCCCTTCTGCTTGTAAAGCGGCGCCAGGTTCGCCAGGTAATCCAGCGTCAGCAGCATGATGTGGACTTCGCCATCGTCGAAGGCTTTGAGGCGCTCTTTCGATCCGCGGATCAGCCGCACCTCGACATCGACGCCGGCCTTGGCAAACAGCGATTTGGGGCCGGGCAGCGCGCCATCGTTGGCCAGGATCAGCGGGTAGCCCCCACCGAAGTCATTGACGCCAATCACGATGCGGCCCGGCTTCGCGGCCGGCTCGGCCCCGCCCTTCCCCGCGGGGTCAACAGCCGACTTTTCCGGCAGCCTGTCGGGGGGCGGATCGCTGGGCCCAGCCGATGCCGAGGGACGATCGGCAGCGTTCAGGCCAGCCCGGATCTCGTGGCGCCGAAAATAGAAGACCACGCCCACCACCGCGACAATAACCAGGGCGATGAACGTCTTGGCAAAGGGAGTCAGTTTCATGCGAGTTGAGCCGCTGCTCTCTGCGCATCGTGACGCGAGGTCACCGCGCGAAACCACAGCAAGCAGATGAAGGCCACGACGCCGATGCCGACGAACACAAACCACAGGTAGTGGGCATGGGCGTAGGCCGCAGGCAGCGGACCTTTTCCAGCCAGCGCCGCGCTATGCGCCGCCCGCTCTGCCGCTGAGAGCTTGCCCGGATCGGGACAAAAGGCATCGATGAGATAGCCGGACAGGATGTAGCCGATGAGCCACGAGAAGAAGTTGTTGAGGTGCGAGTAGCCGAGATACAGCGCTTCCTTGCCCGGCGGGGCGAGCTTCGAGGCGAATTCGAGATAGCGCGGGCTTAAGAAGCACTCCGACAGTCCCTGGATAGCGATGCCCGTGACCATCGCCACCGTCACCGGATGCAGAAAGCCGGTGCCATGCGCAAACGGCCCGACCCGCAGCCACGCCGGCAGCGCGATCGGTCCCAGAAGCGGCGGCAGGATCGCCACCACCGCGGCCGAGATCGGAATCATCGCCAGCGCGATCGAGATCGACGCCATCGGCAGGAGCTTGCGCGACAGATAGGTGATGGGCACCACCGACAGCGTCACCACCACCGGATTGATGTTGGCGTACCACTCGGGACTGGCGTCGCTGCCGACCAAGCGCAGCACGTACTTCGGCATCGAGGAATAGAGCTGCCCCTGAATGATCCAAAAGCCCGCGGTGATCAGCACAAGCGCCATCAAGCGGCCACTCTTGAGCACCTGCGCAAAGTCGGCGACGAGCTGCGTCCAGGTCTCGCGCAGGCTGGTGATCTTGCGCTGTTCATCAGCGCTGGGCTTGGGGAAATACAGCGCCGCCACGACGAACAGTGCCACCAACGCCACCCCGGCAGACAGCAGCGGCATCGTCGCCAACCCGAACGAGACGCGCACCGGCTTGGCCACCGTCTTGCCCAGGAAGCTGCCGATGTTGACCATCATGTAAAACAGGCTGAAGGCGCGGGCCCGACTGGCTTCATCCGAGCTGCGCGCGACGGTGCCAGTGATGATCGGCTTGACCAGCGCCCCGCCGCCCATGATGAACAGCATCGACAGGAGCACCCAGTGCTTCTTCGGCAAGAGCCCAATGCCACCGTAGCCCAGCGTCAGCAGAAACAGCGCCAAGAGCAGGGCCCAGCGATAGCCCACGCGATCGGCGAAGGCTCCCGACAGGAACGGCAAGAGGTACAAAAACGCGGCAAACAGACCGCCGATGTAGCCAGCCTGGATGTCGCTGTAGCCGACGACGTCGGTGAGGAACGGCGCCAGCATGATGAACCAACCGTAGTAAGCGGCGCGCTCGCACAGCTCGATGACGTTGGCGGTCCAGAAGGCCGGCGGAAACCGCCAGCTAGAAGCAGCCATGCGACTATTTTTTCACACCAAGTGCCGGGGACGAATCGCTTTTTTCTGTCGCATCGAACCGATCCTGGCAGACCTGCGGCGGAGTGCGGCAAGGTGTACAGCGCACCGCCAAGCCCAAAAGCCCGCCGGAAAACCCGACGCACAGCCGCCGCGGGTGGCTAGAGCCAAGCGTAGGCGCGACGCACCACGTCCGGCCCATCGCGCTCGATCATCGAGCCATGCGCGAGGACAATCCGCTCGAAGTCCCAGGCCAGGATGCGCTCGACCTGACGCCGCGCCAGCTTGCGGTCGCGGATCATCAGGTACTCCATCCAGCCAACGCCCGGTGCGTGGTTACCCATCAGCCGCGAGGCGACCTGCGAGGTCAGCGCAGGAATCGTCGAGATGTTGAGCAGCGCATCGGCGCAGATAAGGACCTTGTGCCGCGGCAGATAGAAATCGACCTCGTTCTCGCGCCGCGCCGAGAAGTAGACCTGATCCACCTCGCCGGCCCAGATCGGGTGCGGCACATCGCCGAGCACGCTCGACCATTCAAGATCGCTGCGCTTCCACTCCAGGCCGGGGCAGGCCGCAAAGTGGGCCCGCGGATAGGCCGTCATCCAGGGGCGCACGTGCAGGTGATGGAACAGGCTGGGGGCCACGACAGCGCGCACCTCGCCCAGGGCATCGACCTGACGACGCGTCTCGTCATCTAGCGCGACCGGCGAGTGGACAAAGAGCCCACCTGTCGCCAAGCGCACCACGGTCATTCGCGAGCCGCACTCGACGCCGAAGAACTTGGCGGGTCGGGTGTCGGTGTAGACGTCTTGCGTAAACGGCACCAGCATGCCGCCATCATACTCAATTCCCCGAGGGAGAGACGCCGCCCAGGAGGGCGCCCAGGCCCGCTATGGGCGCCCACGCTCCGCCCCCGGGAAGGGATCCCGCAGCGTGGTGGGCAATGCCGGAGCAGCCGGTGCAGCCTCTTGTCGCAGCGTTGTGCACAGCGCGCCCCGCCGACTCTCGGCACAGCGAACCTGGTGCTTGGCGCAGAACGACTCGATCAGGCCACGATGGAAACCCGACACCAGAGCAGCGTGAGCCCGGCTGGCTTCCTGCGCATCCCCGGCGATACAGGCGGCCCGCCCGCGCAGCGACTGTGCCTCTTGCATCTGCGTCGCCGAGAGCCTGCCTCCCGCCTCTTCCAGCTCACGCGTCAGGCGCAGGGTCTCGTCGGCTTGCCCGTGACTCAGGGCGGCCCGCGCCTGCTCTAGCCGCTCGCTGATTTGGATCGGGCTCAGCCTTGAGCGCACCGCACCCGCCACCAGGACACGCCGCGGGGCCGACACACGCTTTCCGCGTCCCCCATGAGCGCTCGGGCGACTCCGCGCCTCGTGCGCGGGACTGTCGCTGATGTCTGGAGCATCCTTCTGCGCGGCCCCATGCGGAGCCCCCCCAGACGACGGAACGAGGGCCACGGGGCCCGACGGGGGCGAGGGGGCCAGCGAAGTCGCAGGGTCCGCGACCCGCGGCGACGCGGGAACCCCCAGGCTGGCGGCGGCGCGCTCGGACTCTGGCGGGGGCGTTCGCCGCTGCGTCCACAGTCCCGCCCCACCCAGCACCAGAAAGCCCGCGACCAGCCAGCCCAGCACACCACGCTGCGCCCACAGTGACGAACCGACCGCTGCCGACGGTGAACCGGCCTCGTAGGCGGGCGTAAGCGCACCACTCTCCCGCGCCTCCTTCGCCCCAAAGAGGCGCTCAGAGGCCCCCCGCGCCAGCTCATCCAGCCGCTGCGACAGCTCCCGCATCGACGGCCGCTGCGCGGGAGACTTGGCCAGCATGCGATGGGTCAGCTCGCAGAGCGGTGGTGAAAGATCGGCTCGTTTGCCCGATAGGGGGGGCGGGGGCGAGTGCAGGTGATGAAACAGGATCTCGATGAGGGCATCGCCGCCGGCCGACGACTCCTTGTCGCTTTCTGAGCGTCGCGGAGCGAAAGGCAGCTCGCCGCCCAGGGCTTCGTAGAGGATCACGCCCAGCGCATAGACATCGGCCTTGTCGTCGGTGGTCTTGGCGCTGCTGCACTGCTCGGGCGCCATGTAGCTGGGGGTGCCGATCAGCATGCCGGTGGCGGTCATGCCCGACGGTTCGCCAAAGTGCTCCGGTCGTGTGATGCGCGCGATGCCAAAGTCGAGAACCTTGATGCGCTCACCGCCCGCGACCTCGGGATCGCTGACCAGCATCAGGTTGTCGGGCTTGAGGTCTCGGTGCACC
>DAORCZ010000405.1:0-7265 GCA_035345735.1 Pseudomonadota bacterium
GACTGGGTCTTGGGCGTGGCGCGGTTGATCTCGTCGGCCAGCACGATGTGCGCAAAGATCGGCCCGCGCTGAAACTCGAAGCGCCGACGCGTCCCCTCGGTGCCGGCCTCTTCGACGAGGACGTTGGTGCCCAGGATGTCGGCGGGCATCAGGTCGGGCGTGAACTGCAGGCGCGAAAACGTCAGGTCGACGGCCTCGGCCAGCGTGCGCACCAGCATGGTCTTGCCCAGGCCGGGCACGCCTTCCAAAAGGACGTGACCGCCACTTAACAGCGCAACCAGGACGCCGGTGACGATCTCGTCGTGTCCGACGATGACCTCGGCGATGGCGGTGCGCAGTCGCTGCACCTGTTGGCGAAAGCGCTCGACCTGCTGGCGCATCTGTTCCGGTCCTGCTGCCGCCCCACCTGCCGCCTTGTCGTCCATATCCGTCTCCGTGGCTTGCCTGACTTGTCTGCGCGTCGTGTGCGTCGATTGCGTCGAGTTTTGTGCGACCGGGCCCCCTCTTAAACAGGTCGCGGGGGGCGCAGCTTCCGGGTTTTTGCTGCTTGGCCGGTTTACTCTCGCGGCTTGATCATCTGGAAGTAGCGCTTCACGTAGAAGCGGTAACCGGGGGGAACGCGCTGCTGCGTCATGGCGCGCTCCGACACCGCGGTGTAGTCGCCGTAGACCTTGCGATACGGCTGCGAGGCGAAGCCCTTCTCGGCCGCCCCGAGGATGGTCTCGGACCGCGTCGGACCGGCGCCCTCTTTGCCGTAGACGCGGGTCAGGCGGCGCTTGCTGTCGATCTGCGTGACGTCGCCGGTGAAGTTGGGGTCGTGCTGGGTGCCGGGCCGCTCGCCGCCGGGCTGATTCCCTGGGCCGCCCGAGCCGGGATTCTGGCCCTTTTCGCCGCCGCCGCCTTTGCCCATGCCGAGGCCAGGCAAGAGCACCGGGTCGTTGCCCTGGCCCAGAAGGACCATGCTCTGCCCGTCTTTGCCCTGGCCTTCGCCCTCGATCAGCACGTCGCTGTCGCCGCCGCCGTTTTGGCCCTGTCCCTGGCCTTGTCCTTGGCCCTTGGCGCGGTTCATGAAGTCTTTCATCGAGCCCGAGCCGCCCTGGCCCTGCTGTCCCTGGCCGTTCTGACCTTGCCCCTGACCGTTCTGTCCTTGCTGTCCCTGCTGTCCTTGCCCCTGGCCGGTTCGACCGACGCGGCGCAGCACCTGCTTAATCGAGCCGAGGGCGATGGTCACCGGCCCGCGCCCGCCTTGCCCTTGTCCGTTCTGGCCCTGTCCTGGCTTCTGCTGGCCGTTCTGCCCCTGCTGGCCTTGGCCCTGGCCCATGCGGCGAAGCTGCTCCTGCAGGCGCTGCATGTCTTCCATCATCTTCTCCAGCGCCTTGCGCTGCTCCGGCGACATGCGGTCTAGCTGCTTCTGCATCTCTTCCGCCGCCTTCTGCATATCGCGCTCAAGCTGCTCAAGCTCGCGTCGCGCCTGCTCGCGCTCCTGCTTCTCGCGCTCCAGCTGCTCAAGCTCGCGCTGGACTTTCTTTAGGCGCCGCTCGCTCTCTTCATCCTGCGGATTCTCTTGCAGCTTTTTCTTGAGGCGACGCTCTTCTTCTTGCAGTTCCTGCGAGCGGCGGGTGCGCTCTTCTTCCTTCGTCTTGCCCTGCCACTCGTCTTTTTTCTGCGCCTCGGCGCGGCGCTCTTCCTGCTCGCGCTTGGCCTGCTCGGAAAGCTGCGCAAGCTCGCGCTGCACTTCTTCTAAGCGGCGCTTGGCCTCGGCGTCCTGCGGGTTTTTTTCCAGCTGCTGCTTGAGGCGACGCTCTTCGGCCTGAAGCTCGTTCATGCGTCGGGCGCGCTCTTCGGCCCGCGCTTTATCGGCTTCGCTCTCGGGGGGCGACGACTTCTGGGCGTCGTTCTGCCTTAGGCCCTGCGCGGCGCGCTCGAAGGCTTTGGCCATCGCCTGGCGGTCGCTCTTGTCTTTGTCGCTCTGGGCCCGCGACATGGCTTCGCTGGCCAGCTTCTTGAGCTCGGCCTGGGCCTTGGCCAGATCTTCTTTGGCCAGTGCCTGTCCCAGCTCGCGGGTCAGCTTGGCTTCCGACAGCTCGTTGCCGGCCTTGCGCAGCTTTTCTTTCAGCTCTTCCAGCGCGCCGTCTTTGCCGCGCAGCAGGCGCTGCTCTAGCTCGGACAGCTTGTCGAAGGCTTCTTTGCGCGTCAGCTCGCCGCGCTCGACCTGCTCCAGAAGCTTCTGCAGCTCGCGCAGGATGGCGGCGGCTTCCTCGTCGCCACGTGCCTCGGCATCGGCGAGCAGGCGACGCAGCTCGTCTTTTTCTGGGGCGATGAGCTCGGGATCGACGAGCAGGCGAGCTTCGGGGGCAGACGGCGCAGCCACGACGGGGGGCGGGGTCACGCTGGGACGCGGCAGGCGAATCCACAGCGAAAACAGGGACAGCAGCCCAAGGAGCGGAATCAGACCCAGGTGCTGCGGCCGGACAAACGGCGCGGCGCGGCGGGCCTCGACACCGCGGGCGGCCTGCTCGGCATCCGCGATGGCCAGCTCACGCAGGGCAGCCTCGGGACCCAGCGGCGAAGGCGGCGGTGTGCTGCCCACTCCCATAAACTGCAGCGCCGACGACAAGCGGTCGTAGAGCGCGTGGCTCTGATCGATAAGTGCCGCGATGGTCAGCGGATCGATGCGACGCAGCGCGCCGACCAGCATCCCGACGAAGAACAGCCCGCCGGAAAACAGGCCCAGGCGCTGAAGCTGGGGTGACGACAGCGCGCCGAAGCGATAGGCCACCGTCGCGCCCCACAGCAGAGCTCCGCCGGCGATAAGGCCATAGACGCCGTGCTGCAGGGCGCGCCACAGCCGCAACCGTCGTCGCACCCGCTGAATCGCTGCGCGCACCGTTGGCAAGCGTGCCGCCAGCCCCGCAGACCCGTCCGGCAAGGACGAGCGCGTAGGCGAACCGCTAGGGGAGGCCGGTGGCGAGGCGGACTGCGACATCAGGATAGGGTGAGTGTACAGGTCGCCGCGGCTATTGACGAGAGCGGGCGCGGTCCCTATCCTGTCCCGGTCTTGTGCACCCGAAAGGGGGCGAAACGGTTTCGACGGGGGTGAACTCCGCAGACGGTCGCGTGTCGAGGCTCCGCTACCTCGTAAATCCAACGGAAAAGCATAAACGCGAACGATAACGCGTACGCTCTCGCTGCTTAATAACCAGTAAGAGAGCCGCTTCCCTCGGGTAGGGTCCGTGACCCGAGAGGGGGTGTCAAAATAGCCGGGCTAGCGCTCCCTGATGTCCATCGCTGGGAGGGCGAAATCAAAGATGGAATAGCCCGAAGCGGGGCTCGCCGGTAGGCGCCGCAAAGGGTGAATCAAATACCGGCTACACACGTAGTGGCCCCTGTGAAGCATCTTCGGACCCGGGTTCGACTCCCGGCGCCTCCAACCAAGCCCACCGACGAAAGTCGGTGGGCTTTCTTTTTTCTATACCGCCCTTTTGCCTAACGTGCTCTTCCCTTTGGCCCCGGCGCCTGAGAACGACCAGGCCTTCACGATGGAGAACGGCGGCCTGGTCCCGCTGCATGAGGACCATCGAGCGGAGTTCTGCGCGACGTGCCGGGAGCGCGAGGAGAGCAGTGCGTCGCAAGAACCTTTTTGAAGCCACGTCCTGCCTATGGCCGCAGCCATTTCTCAATCCCGCTCCCTATGCTATCTCCCCTCGCCATGCCATCGAAGAAGCTGACTCGTCGCGCGCCGACTCGCGTACAACCGTACGACGCCATGCTGCACGGCGTCGTTGAGCTTCTCGAATCGGCCCGTCGCACCGCCGCGCGTTCGGTCAACGCGGTCATGACCGCGACCTACTGGCTTATCGGCCAGCGCATCGTCGAAGGGGAGCAGCAGGGGGCGCGTCGGGCCAGCTATGGCGACGAGCTTGTCTCGCGTTTGTCCACCGACCTGACCGCACGCTTTGGCCGCGGCTTCTCGGCGCGCAACCTAGAGCAGATGCGACGGTTCTATACGCTCTGGCCAATTCCGCAGACAGCGTTTGCGGAATTGACCTCGTCGAAGCAGATGCAGCCAAGAGCCCGGACGCTGACCGGGCACACTCCTCAGGCATCAAGCTTGGGCACGCTGACGACGAGCTTCCCGCTACCGTGGTCGCACTACACCCGCCTCTTGTCGGTCAAGACTGCTGAGGCCCGCAGCTTCTACGAATCCGAAGCCCTGCGCGGTGGCTGGACGGTGCGCCAGTTGGAGCGACAGATCGACACTCAGTTC
Source organism: Pseudomonadota bacterium (assembly GCA_035345735.1). Classification (GTDB taxonomy): domain Bacteria; phylum Myxococcota_A; class Polyangia; order Palsa-1104; family JAEUJZ01; genus JAEUJZ01. The sequence goes on from DAORCZ010000405.1 coordinate 4,268, forward strand.
TACGAGCGCACACTCCTTTCGAAGAACAAGGCCGCGATGCTGAAGAAGGGCGGCCTGAAGAAGCCCGAAGATGCGGTCAGTCCCGACGAGGAAATCAAAGATCCGCTGGTCCTGGAGTTCCTGAACCTCAAGGACGAATATTCCGAAAGCGACCTCGAAGCGGCGCTGATCGCGCAGCTTGAAAATTTCCTCTTGGAGCTCGGCGGTGACTTCACCTTCGTCGGACGGCAGCGTCGGTTGCGCATGGGTGACGACTGGTATCGCGTAGACCTGCTGTTCTTTCACCGCCGGCTCAAGGCACTGGTCATCATCGACCTCAAGCTCGGCAAGCTCACCCATGCCGACGCCGGGCAGATGCACCTGTACCTGAACTATGCCCGCGAACACTGGATGCTCGACGGCGAGAATCCGCCAGTCGGCCTGATTCTGTGCGCCGACAAGAACGAAGCGGTGGCCCGCTATGCCCTCGGGGCGCTGCCAAACAAGGTACTCGCCGCTGAGTACAAGACGGCGCTTCCGACAGAGCGGCAGCTGGCCGCAGCGCTGACCAAAACGAAGGCGCTCCTTGAAAAGCGCCGTGCCTCTGCCCGAGCCAAGTCCAGCAGAGCGAGGTAGGTCGCCCCGGGGGGTGAATGCATCGCCCTACGAGGCTACTGCGTTCCACGGTCAGGCGATCCAGTTCTTGCGAGCGACGACTTGGTTCTATCAAGGCACAGAAGGTTTCTTTGATTGGGCAATCAAGTTCTTCGGCGATGCCATGGGTTTCTTTGGACAGGCGATCAGGTCATCGCTAGGATGCACGCGTTCGCCTACCCCAAGGAGCTTCCCATGGCCAAGAGCAAGCCGATTACTGGTGTTCCCAAGACCTTTGACGATCAGCTGGAGGGTTTTGTCGGCTTCCTCAAAGCCAACAAGATCTCGGGCCTGGGCATCGACGTGAAGCAGATCGAAGCCGATCTAAAAGCGCAGCGCGCCCAGCGCCAGGCCGATCTGGAGGCCGAGCGCACCTACAAGACGCTGCACCGCACCTTTATGGAAGATCAGTCGGGCCGCTACAGCCGCTACATCACGGCCCTGTCGGTGCTGCGCGCCGCCAACCGCGACAACGCCAGCGTCCTCAAGGGCCTGGCCCAGTTCAAGCGCCCGCGCGCCGGCAAGCCCGCCGCCAAGCCCAAAGCCAAGTAGTCAGGCCCTCCTCCCGCGCGGAGCGTGACGCATGATTCGCAAGCTGTTCGCCAGCAACTTCCGCAGCCTTGGCGAAGGGGTCGAGATCCCGCTGGGGCAGGTCAACGTCCTCGTCGGCCAAAACGCCGCCGGCAAGAGCAGCATCATCGATCTGATCCGATTCTTGCGCGATGCGGTTCATCAGAATGCCGAGCAGGCGCTGAGCACGCGCGGGGGCCTGCCCAGCATCAAGCGCCGCGGCAGCGCCCCGGATGCCGCGGTGCGAGTCGGTGCCGAATTCAACCGGAGCAGTGTAGAAACCAGTTGGGAGTTCAGCCTGATGCCCGAGGGCGAGGCGGACTTCGAGGTGGAGTATGAGCGCTATCAAGCGACGATACCCCTTCACGGTAAAGATCTGCTGATCGTCCACGAGTGGCAGTGTGGCAATCATCAGCAGGTTTCTGAGGGCGGGAGGTCACTTAATACGGGACCGCGGCGGCTTGCTGGACCGGCATACTTTGACGACGATTACCCGTTTCGCGATCTCCGCGACGCCTGCTTTTACAGCCTGTTTCCGAATGAGCTACGCCCGCCGCAGAAGCCGGACCCGATGCGGCAGCCGCTGAATGAGCACGGTACGAACTGGACGTCCGTGCTACGGCGGCTGAAGCGGGCGACGGCGGGGCGGGATCTGATCGCGGCGCTGGGTCGCGTGGTCGGCGACATCACGGACTATCGCGTCAACCAAGTCGGTGGCTACCTGGCGGTGGAGTTCTGCCATGGGGGGGACACCTGGCTCGACACGACGCAGGAATCCGATGGCACGCTGCGGCTGGCGGGCCTGCTGACGGCGCTCTTGCAAGACCCGGCGCCATCGGTCATCTGCATCGAAGAGCCCGAGCTGACGGTCCATCCGGGGGCGCTGCCAGTGCTGTTCGACTTCATCCGGGAGGCCAGCCAGCGCTCGCAGATCGTGATCAGTACGCACAGTCCAGAGCTTCTGGATCTGTTCGATCCCGAGCAGCTTTTGGTGGTCGAGCGCCATGGCACCACGACGGTGGGCCCGATGGACCCGGCGCAGCGCGAGCTGGTGCGTAAGCACCTGCTGTCGACCAGTGACCTCCTGCGCAGCGAAGGGCTGCGGCAGGCGCCTCCGACGGCGGTCGAGGGCTAGGAGCGGCGCCATGTCGGGCCTGCGCAACAAGCTGTATCTGGTCGGCGAGGGCCACGGCGAGGTGCGGGCCGCGCTGAACCTGGTGACGCGGCTATGGGCCGAGCTGGCTCTGCCGCCCGAGCGCATCTGGAAAGAAGCCCTGCGCGGCCTGGCGTTGTCGACGGAGGGGGGCTTCCACAGGACCTGTCTGCTCCTGCGCAGCAAGCCGGACTGTGCCGGGGCGCTGATCCTGCGCGACGAAGACGACGGCTGCCCGGCCACGCGGGGACCGCAGGCGGCGGGCTGGCTGGCGCAGGCGGCGCTGCCGTTTCCAGCGGCGGTGGTGCTGGCCAAGTGCGAGTACGAGGCCTGGTTCTTGCCCTGCCTGCCGCAGATGGCGGGAAAGCCACTTCTCGACCCGGATGGCCAAGAGCGTCCCGGGCTGCGCGGCGATGCTCGCTTTGAAGGCGATCCCGAGGCTCGCCGCGACGTCAAGGGCCTGCTGTCGCACTACTACGAGGGTGGACGGGCCTACAAGCCGACGCTGGATCAGCTGAGCCTGACGCGGCTTATTGACCTGCCCACGCTGCGGCAGAGCGGCATGGCCAGCGTCGGCACCCTGGAGCGAGCGCTGCGCTTCCTTGCGCAAGCCAGCGGGAACGCCGTGTATCCGCCCCCCCG
>DAORCZ010000406.1:0-7263 GCA_035345735.1 Pseudomonadota bacterium
CACGGAACACATCTTCGAGCGACGCCTTTTCGCGCCGAAGCTCAAGCAGGACGAGCCCTTTTTGGGCCGCCATGCGGAAGATGTCGCCCCGCGGATCCTGACCCTCCTGCGCGATGACCACGAAGCGATGCGAGCCCGCGGCGTCGCCGTCGGCGGGGGCCAGCGAACGAACGGAGGCCACTCCCTTGACGGCCGAGAGGCCCTCGCGGGCTTCTTCCAGACCGCCGGTGAGCTCGATACTCAGCTCTTGCGCGCCTTGCGCCTTGCGCGAGAGCTCATCGGGGGTGCCATCGGCCGCGATCTTGCCCTTGCTGATGATCAGCATGCGGGAACAGGTGGCCTGCACCTCTTGCATGATGTGCGTCGAGAAGATGACGGTCTTGCTCTTGCCAATGTCTTTGATGACCTGGCGGATCTCGACGATCTGATTGGGGTCGAGGCCTGACGTCGGCTCGTCGAGGATGAGGACCTCGGGCTCGTGCAGAATGGCCTGGGCCAGGCCAACGCGCTGCTTGAGGCCCTTCGAGAGCTCGCCGATGAGGAAGCCCAGCCGGTCGCCCAGACCGCACTGTTCGACGACCTGGCGCAGCCTCCGGGTTCGCCCGTCACCCCGCGCCAGCCCGCGGACGTCCGATGCGAAGTTCAGGTACTCCAGCACCGTCATGTCCTTGTAAAGCGGCGTGCCTTCGGGCAGGTAGCCGATGCGCGCCCGCGCCTCTAGCGACTGCTCTGAGACGTCGTAGCCAGCGACCTCGGCTCGGCCTGCGGTTGGCGACAGATACGACGTCAGGATCTTCATCGTCGTCGTCTTGCCCGCGCCGTTGGGCCCCAGGAAGCCGAGGATTTCGCCGGCGTGCACATCAAAGGAGATGCCAGCGACCGCCTTGACCAGCCCGTAGTTCTTGGTCAGCCCATCGACATGAATCATGGTCCGGCCCGACGCTCGACTGCCTGCGCGGCTCTGTGCCTGGCCGTGACTCTTGCCAGCGGCTGCTCCGCCGGCTTGACTCTCTGCGACTTCAGCCATCGTGACCCCGTGTCAAAAGTGGTTGGTGGTTGTGGTTTTTGGGTTCGGTGAAGGGGTGCCGCCACCCGGCTACGAGCCGAGCAGCTAGAGGCACAGCTGGTTCATGGCAGCTGGATCTGGTGGATTGAAGCGGTTGGGCAAAATAAGGTCAGGCCTCGGACCTGTCAAGAACCTGACAAGGGGGGAGAACTCGCCAGCTTGCCGATCAGCCCGCCCACTTTCCGGCCATGCGGTTCGCATGCTGCAGAAAGACGTGATCAATGCGGTGGCCATCCGAAAAGCGATCACGCATAGCGGCACCGGTTGATTCCCACAGCAGGCCATAGACCTGCCTGCGCGCGATCTTGATCGGCGGCCCCGACACGGCAAGCGGCGAGCCGGCAGTCCGCAAGGCCTGCAGCGTATCGATGGCCAAGAGCAGCGGCCAGATGCAGGCCAAGCGCAGGCGGATCTCTGTCTTCGGGATGGCCTGCACATAGGGCCAGGCCTCCTGACACAGACCCAGGGTGAAGTCGCAGAGCTCGCGGGTCACCGTGTTCAGGGCCGAAAGCTCAGATGCGCTGGCCGGTTGGTGGGGCATGCCTGCGAGCTCGGCTAAGCGACAGGCTGAGAGCCCATGGGGTTGCAAGAGATCCGCAGACCAGTAACAGCGGCCGATCTGTAGATCGGCGCGGACATCGCGGATGACATTCACGAGCTGCAGAGCCTGGCCCAGAGCCACGCCGCGACGCCGCAGCGCGGGCTCGGCCAGGTGAGCGAGTGCGGGGACGTGGGCGGCCATGAGATCTGTCCAAAACTCGCCGACACAGCCCGCCGCGAAGTAGGCGTATTCAAGGAGGTCATCCCGACTGCTCAGGCCGACCACCTGGCTCGCCGGCACCGCACCATCGAGGCATGGAAAGCGCTCCAGATCGCGCTCCATGCCACAGGTCAGCTGGTCCAACACGCGCCGCAGGAGTAGCCGATCGCCGGGCTGCTGCTGCTGCAGGAGCGCGAAACAGTCGGCGAGGCGCTGCAGGAGCATGGCCTCGCTTCCGCTACTGAGGGGTTTTTCGGTCTGTGCCGCAGCCAGAGCCGACAGGAGCTGCGCCAGGGCACTATCTTCACCCGCCGCCGCCCGACGCAGGAGCGACAGCAGCTGACGACGAGCCGCTGCCGGCAAGATCGGTGTATCGGCCAAGGTATCAGCGGCCCGCGCCAAGAGGTAGCCGACGGCAACCTGCTCCTGCACCGCAGCCGGCAGCACCCGGACGCTGAGGTAGAACGAGCGCGAAACGCCCTTAAGGATGGAACGCAGCGATTTGGAGAGCACGAGACGGATTTGCGCGGCGGGGCAGAGTTGGCGAGGGCGGAGGCGGGGAGCGGACGACTACTTCCCGGGTGCGGGCGGCGGGGGAGCCGCGCCCTTGGCCTTGGCTGCCGCGGCCTCGAACTTTGCGGCTTCTAGCTCAGCCACCTGGGCTGGGCCGATGTACGGCTTATTGGTGTCATCCACCATGTTGTAGAAAACGATCAGACCGTCGCTGGCTGAGAAGCCCTTGGGGCTCGACTGCTGGAACATGCCCTCAAAGGTGTACTGCTTGCCGATGGTGATCTTCGGATCCTTGACCTTGAACACGCGGTGCTCGACGACCAACATGGCCTTGTCTTTGGCTGAGTTGGCCTCGTCGGCGACGAACATGTGCGGCTCAGAGCAGGGCTTGCAGGTCTGGTTCTTGGGGCAGACCGGACACTGATAGACCTCGACGAGAAACGCCTTGAGCTTGACCTTCTGGCCGAGGTACTTGTTCTTCTGCTCGCTGTAGCGGTGGAATTCCTTCCGCAGGCCATAAACCGAGACGGTCCCGTCCGGGTATTCGCGAGGGGTGTTCGGCTCGGCGAATGATGGGGGCGGCGGCAGATTGACCTTGAGCGAGGGAAGCGCAGTCGCCCCCGGATCATCGAGCAGTCCGCCCCCCGAGTTGTTGCAGCCCACCAAGCTCAAAAAGCCCAGCAAGCCAACCAGCCCCCAAAGCCGGACCGACCCGATGTAGCGTAGGCCCTGCTCACGAACCACCCCGGCGAACCCGGCGACTGACGATGTGTTCATCTGCGAAAATCCTCTCGAAACAGGTATCACGGCAGCGTCCCTCAACGCAACGAGATCTAACTGCGAACAGCCGAGTGTGGCCCGCCGGCCAGTTGCGTGCAAGCCGAGGCGAGGCCGGAACCTCCGCGTCGTCAAGCTGGCTGTGGGGCCTGCTGAGCGTCCTCCTGGTCACCGCGATCGCTCCGGTCGCAGAGGCCGCAAGCACTCAAGAGGGGACGCTGCGTATCGCCATTGACGCCGAACCGAGCCACCTCAATCCCATCCTGGACCCCGACCTCTGGGCCTACCGCATCGCACATGATCTGCTGTGCGAGCCGCTCCTCCGTCGGCGGGCGTCCCTCGCAGGGGGCGATTCGCGGGGCGGCGTGAGCGCGGCGATCCAGCGCGAGTTTGAGCCGGTTCTGGCCGAACGTTTTCGGGTTGATAGCGACGGGCATGGGGTCGAGATCTGGTTGCGCGAAGCCCGCTTTCACGACGGACGGCCGCTCACCGCCCACGACGTCCGAGCAACGCTCGAGATGCTGCGCGCGGCGGCCACGTCCGCTCCCCGCACCCAGGCCCTTCTGGCCGATATCATTCGCGTCAGCGTCGAGAGCGCGAGCCATCTTCGCCTCGACTTCCGCCATAGCCCGCAGCTTGTGCAGAGCGGCCCCCGGCACATCCTGGCCGCTCTCTCTGAGCTCGACATCCTGCCAGCGGCTCACTTCCCGGGGGGGAGCCTGATCCATCAACCGTTCAACCGCCGGCCGGTCTGCACTGGCCCCTACCGCTTCGCAGAGTGGCGACGAGGCAGCCAGATCATTCTGCGCCGGCACGCCGGCTACTGGGGGCCGAGCCCAGCCTACGATGAGCTGCGCTTCCGGATCGCCGCCGATAGCGCGCTTGGGCTGTCGCTGCTGCGTCAAGGCGAGGTGGACCTGCTAGGACGCGTGCCACCGCGATACCTGGCAGAGCAGGTCGAACCGGCCGTCCAACGAGGCCGCTTCCATCGCCTAGATATCGATGCCAATCAAGTGGTTGTCTTGCTGCCGAACGGACGAACGCAGCTCCTGGCAATGCCCGCCGTGCGGCAGGCGCTGGCACAAATCGTTGATCGTGAACGCGAGCGCTGGCTGCGTGAGGTGCGCAAGGGGCTGGGAGTGGCTCAGCAGCTCCCCGTGCTCGACAGTGCCCTGGTTTCGGGCGGAGCTGACCCCGGTATCCGAGCATCCGCAGCCACAACCACGCCGGCAGCAAGCTCGATGGGCCGTTTTCTTTCGACCATCGGCCAAGCGGTGAGCATCGGCTCGCCGGAGTCGCTGCTGGATGCCGCGGGACTACTGCCCGCGCCCAGCCCGTCCCCTGCGCCGCAGAGTGGCCGGGTTCGCCTGTATCAGGGCCGGCCGGTGCGTCTTCGTCTGCTCGTGCCCAGCGGCTCCAGCGAGCTGGCTGAGCTGGCCCGTCGCCTCTCGGACGCGACGGCCAAGGTCGGCCTCAAGATCGATATCGAAACGACCCACATGCCCGATTTTTTGCTACGGCTGCGACGGGGCGCGTTCGAGCTGGTGCTCTTCGCCTGGGCGTGGACCGGCGAGCGGAGCGCGATCGATATCGAGCCGCTCCTGGGTTACGCGTTGCCCGTTGGTCACTCAGCCCTGGTTGAGCTTCCAAGCGCCCTCGCCGGCCTACGCAGCAGCGCCGATCCAAGCCGAGCCATGACGCGACTTGCCAGCCTTTGGCAGAGTGAGGCGCCGCTCTTCCTGCTCTATCGCCCCCGCCAAGTCGTCCTGCTTAGCCCCCAGCTGGCCTATGCCTCGGGCAGCCTAGCCCTGCAGGGCGACTTCCCCAGCCTGCGATACTTACGTAAGTAACAAAACCAGGCTGGCTAGTCGAGATCCAGCACCACCACGCACGAGCCGGCCTGCACCTCGCTCGGCTCCTTTTTCTCCTGCGCCCTCTCATCTACCGTCGCGTCATGCTGCGGGTTCCACGCCGGCAGGTGCAAGGTCAGGAGCATCGGACCTTCTACGCCCAGCTGAACCGGGAGCCGTGGCACGCGGGTGCCGGCCTTTTTTCGGTTGGTCTTGCTCGTCATGATGACCTCTCCCTTGCTGATATCAACAGTGCGTCCTAGGTGGAGCGCACGAGCAACGCGAAGAAAACTGCCGTTCTACAGTACGATATCACCTTCTTCGTCCTCGTCGCCACCTCTTTATCTGCAGGCGCCCCTGCGACGAGCGAAGCCGCCGCTTTGGGGTTCCAGCCAGCAGGCGCTTGCGGTCCAGGAAGGGCGCGATTGGCAAGGTTGGCGGCAGGGAGACAAGCGGCGCGCACGATAGCCAGGGGGTCTGACACCCAGCGGGGCACCGGTAAGCCGGAGCTAGCTCGCGGTCCGAATCGGTAGTGACCCGTGGCGTCGCCTTGAGATGGAGCATCGCTTCGCCACGTGCCGCACCCAGGCGCGTCCGCTTGTCGCCAGCCGGCGCTCGGCCAGCGTCGCAACTTCGCAAGGAATTCGCCGCGGGGACCATGCCAGCCTGTGATACGCTCGTTCGATACTGACGCGGGTCCGCAGGCACTGCAGGTCCGCGCCCTGGCAATGACCCTGTCTGTGGGGAAACGCGATGGCGGATCAAGTCGAGCAGGTTGAGCAGGTTGGCTTCGGCGCAAACTTGATGGAGTCGATCAAGGGCGTCGCAATCGGTGCACTTCTATTCCTGGCGTCCTTCTGGGTGCTCTGGTGGAACGAAGGCCGCGTCGATTTGTCCGAGGTGGCTAAGAAGTCCGTCGAGGTGAAGGCCGACAGCGTCGATAAGGGCGCCGAGGGCAAGCTAGTCGCCGTCACTGGCGATCTGAAGACCGACGACAAGCTCGAAGACCCGCAGTTTCTAAAGCCGGTCAACTACCTGCGACTCGAACGCGAAGTCGAGATGTACGCCTGGGTCGAGCGCCGCAGCAAAGAGACCAACAAGAAGGTCGGCGGCAGCAAGGAAGTGAAGACCACGGCCACCTATGAAAAGAAGTGGACGTCGGATCCCCAGCCGCCCACCAAGTTCATCGAGCCGAAGGATCACGAAAATCCCTCGATGGCGCTGGAGCGGCGCGTCGTCGCGGCAGAGCATGCCAACGTCGGCGCCTATCCCTTCAACGCCACCGAGGCATCGTTGCCGAGCGGCGACCAGATCAAGCTCACGGATGACATGCTGACCGGTCTCGCCAAGGTGGAAGCCCCCGAGCCCGAGAAGCCGGCCGCTGCCGAGGGCGACGCAGCCAAGGCGGATGACAAGGGCGACAAGGCGGATGGCGACAAGGCCGCCGCCAGCGACGAAGACGAAGGCAAGGCCAAGAAGGACAAGAAGAAGGACAAGAAGAAGCGCAAGGGTCGCAGCAAGACCCGTGTGAAGCCGAACCCCGTCGAGAAGAAGGCCGCTGTGACCCAGGCCGAGCGCAAAGCCGCCGCCATCGCCAGCCGCAAGCCGGCCGACTTCGTACGCGCCAGCGAGACCTATCTATTCAAGGGCTCGGGCAGCCTAGAGAGCCCCGACGTCGGGGATATCCGCGTCAGCTTCCGCGGCCTGGCTCCCGGCGCCCGCGTGACGCTGTTTGGTCTGCTCAAGGACGGGCAGGTACAGGCCTATGTCAAGGATGACGCCCGCCTGTATCGCGCGGTGCCTGGCGATCGCGAGGAAGCCATCAAGACGCTCGCCGCCGAGCACAAGACGGTTGGCTGGGTGCTGCGCATCGTCGGCTTCCTGATGATGTGGATCGGCCTGATGATGTTCTTCGGCCCGATCAACGCCGTCCTCGACGTCATCCCCTTCCTGGGGAGCGCCGGCCGCGTGCTGATTGGCATCGCCATGTTCCCGATCTCGCTGGTCCTGACGCTGGTGACCGTGCTCCTGTCGATCATCTTCCACAATCCCATCCTGCTCACCCTGTTCCTCGTCGGGATGGGAGCGGGCGGATACTTCCTGTACCGCCGGAAGAAGTACGGCTAGTCGCCCGCGCCGCACGGCCTGCCGCTCGCCAACTGCGGGCTGTTCAGCCTCCCCCCCGTTCATCTAGACTCCGCCGCCATGTCCAGCTTCGATCCCAATGCCGCCGCCGCGGCGGACAGCGGTTTGTTTGGTCTATCGGACCCCGCCGAAACTGCCTCCGTCATCGTGCT
>DAORCZ010000407.1:0-7247 GCA_035345735.1 Pseudomonadota bacterium
GCGGATGAGGGCGGCGGCGGGGGCGGCGGCGGCGCTGGGGGCTGCGCGGCGACTCCTGGCAAGGGCGGAGGCGGAGGCGGCGCATCGATCGGAGTCTATGCCCATAACAGCACCCTCAACTTGGTGCTTACGGATGTCCGCACTGCGTCCGGTGGCAACGGTGGCAAGGGCGGGAACGGGGCCGTCGGTGGTACGGGCGGCGTGGGCGGTCTCGGCGGTGCCAAAGCCGATGATGGAACGGCGGGTGGCCGCGGCGGAGCGGGTGGCAGCGGCGGCTTCAGTGGGGCGGGTTCGGGGGGATCCGGTGGACCCAGCGTCGGTATCTGGTTGGTCAGTGGCGCCAACGCGGTCTATGACCCGATCCGGGTGAACGTGCTCGGCTCAGCCGGGCTGGGTGGAATCGGCGGGACGTCGATGCTGGGGACGGGCAGCACGGGCAGCACCAGCATCGTGGCCAAGACGCGGGTCAACTGAGCAGCACCCGTCGAGCCCGCCCAGCAGCGGCCCGCGCTGGACGCGAAGCGCTGGCGACTGGTCGCGCCGAAGCGGTGTGGTCACCGTCCTGCCGCCAGGTGACCGGCCGTCGCCAGATAGCCTATTTGGACGTCTTCATCACCGTCCCGCCCGGGACGTAGTTCGTCCAGTAGACGCAGCTGCCATCGACGGTGAGGCTGAGCGGGTTTTGCTGCTGCGAGGCGAGCGTGGTGGCCGGGCCGCCGGCGATGGGCACCTTCATCACCGTCCCCATCCCAGCGGTGACGCCGACGCCGGTGGTGAAGTAGACGTACTGGCCGTCGACCGCGATGCCGCCCGGCGCGTTCAGCGGGGAGGCGAGCGCGACCGGCGTGCCGCCCCCGAGCGGGAGCTTCATCACCGCGCCCGAGGAGCCGCGGTTGACCCAGTAGACGTTGCTCGCATCGACGGCGATGGTCCACGGAAGGTCCTGCCCCGAGGCCAGCTGGACCGCGGTACCCCCACCGAGGGCGACCTTCATCACCGTGCCTGGCGAGTTGTAGGTGACCCAGTAGGCGCTTTGGGAATCGACGGCCACCGCCCAGGGATTGTTCTGCATGGTGGCCAGCTGGACCAGCGTGCCGCCGGCAAGCCCCACCTTCTTGACCGCCCGCGCGCTCGACACGTCGGTGAAGTAGACGCTGCTCCCGTCGATGGCGATGCCCAAGGGACCCTGCGCTGGCCCCGATGCCAGCCCCTGCGCGGTGCCGCCAGAAATCGGCACCTTCATCACCGAACCGTCGCCTTGGTTGGTGAAGTACACGCTCGTCGCATCGACCACGATCCCCGAGGGGACGCTCTGCGCCGAGGCCAGCGTCACCGGCGTGCCCCCCGCGAGCGGGACCTTGACCACCGTCCCCGAGAACACGGCATTGGTGAAGTAGACGCTGCTGGCATCGACCGCGATGCCCCAGGGACTGGCCTGCCCCGAGGCCAGCGTCACCGGCTGACACTGCCCGCCCTGGCAGGTCCCGCCGCAGCAGCCATGACCACAGGTGCCGCAGTGGTTTTCGTTGGTGAGGGTGTTGGTGCAGGCGCCGCCACACATCGCCATGCCTGCCCCGGCGCAGCCCGGCGCCAGATCGGCCACGGCCAGGTCGCTGCTGCCGCCATCGGCTCCGCTTGCGCTGCTGTTACAGCCGCTGCCCGCGACCAGCATCGCGACTGCCGGGAGCACAGACCAAGCTCTGATCCACCACATTCGCTCATAGTCGGGACACGCGCGCATTTTGACAAGCGCGCGGCTCGATGGGCGCGGTGCGGTGTTCACAGGAAGAATCATTCGTCGCCTGAAACAGTCTGGGAGACGGGGCGCGATGCAGCCCGCGCACGGGTGGGCGCTGGCAGCGTCCCGTTGCGGTCAGACCGGCCCGGGACCTAGGGAATCAGGGCACCGTCGGGCAGCCCGTCGAGAGCGAGCAGCTGTTGTTACAGTTGCTGGCCCCGCCGCAGTTTAGGGGGCACTGCGTCGTGCAGGAGCTGATCTTGCACGCGCCGCCGCTCTGCGTGCCGGTGCAGCTGACCGAGCAGGAGTTGCCGGGGCAGTCGAGGTTGCAGGACTTGGCCCCGGTGCACTTGAGCGAACAGGAGCCGCCGGGGCAGGCCAGCGTGCAGTCCGCGCCGTCCTTGCACTCGAACGCGCAGCCGGCGCCGTTGCCCCCGCAGGCGCGGTTCACCGTGCCGCCGCTAAAGATGCAGGCCTTGCCGGCGGCGCACTCTTCGCCACAGCCGGCAAGCAGGCCGCCGCCGAACAGCGCGCCGCACAGCAACAGCCCGCGCGCCCAGCGCAGGTTCCTCCGGCCGGGGAGCAGAAGCCGACGGGCCGATGCCACCCATCCTTTGTTTGCAACACTCGGGGATGTTTTCATGGATATTCCTCCTTTACTGCGATTGAGCAGTGAACTGAGTGTGGCATACAGTCAATTCACATACGACCTCTGATAAGGTTATTTTTACTGCCCAGCATGACCGCATTTATTGCGGATCTGCGAACGGGAACATTTCGCGAAGTTCTTGCGTAAACGCAATGGATGCGAGCGTTTGCCGCACCGCCCTGGCCTGATCCTGTGGTCAAGCCTCCAGCGTGAAATCTCGTCGCGCCCCGGCTCGCTTCAACCGTCGCTGGACGGCCGGGGCACGGCGCGCGATAGCGGGGGTTTTCACCGGGGGCGTGGAATTGTGATTTGGGGAATGATTCAATGATAGTGCGGTTCCGGGGATCGGATTTTTATCCGATATTAATCTATTTGTGTGACGAGAAATGAACCCGAGAAATCATTAACATTTCTTTGTTGATTTTTCCTGGAGCACTCCCGTTGTGGTGATTGCTGCCATTTCAATGCGGTCCCTTGTGCCCGGGCTTTGCTCACCGGGGGGAAGCCGTCAGCGCGGCGTGCTGTAGGGGGCGGCTGGGATGTACGGTGGGCTGCTGGCGCCGTCGACGCTCAGCGTGAAGCGGGCGCCGGTGCCGGTCCAAGTTCGAAAGTCGAACTGATCTTCTTCGGGACGCTCCAGGCGCAAGACCGCGATGGCGCGATACAAAAGCGGTGTGCCGGCGCGCGCCGTATCGGCGGGTCCGGCGCGCAGGATGTGGACGCTGCCGCGATCTCCTTGGCGCAGCAGGTGGCCGATTCCTGCGGGGCCGATGACCAGCGCCGTGCCCTCGTCGATGCCGAGCCCCAGGACCTCGGCCGGGCGGCGGCTGACGGCCCCATCGGCGTGCTGCCGGGCGATGAACGCCGCCAGGCGCCCCATGCGATCGCGGGCCGAAAAGTGGGTGTCGGTAATCGTCGAGCCGAGCGGCGGAAAGGCGAAGACCCGGCGCGAAAAGCTGATCGCCTCCGCGAACGGATCAGCCAGTGCGTCCCGGCTGCTCAGCGTTCGGCTGCCCGCCGCCACGGCGTCATAGACGAACTGCCCCAGGATCGCGCAGCCGGCGCTGGTGCCTCCGACCACGCCGCCGCGGGCATAGACACCGGCGACGGCAGCCAGAAGCGGCGTCGCCTGCCAGGCCACATAGCGCGCCTGATCACCGCCGGCAAAGAAGACGAACTCCGCCCGCTCGACCAGGGCGGTGGCGATGGCGAAGTCGGCCGGTCCCGACTCGCGCGGCAGCAGCACGGTCTGCACCGAACGAAAGCCGGCTTGCTGGTACAGATACTCGTCGTAGCCATCGGCACCCGAGGCGCGCAGGACCACGGCGTCACCGCTGCGCTCACCGGCCGGTCGCGGGCCCGCGATGATGCCCCGCGCCCACACGAAGGCGGCATCGACATCACTGCCGCCCCCCGCAAGCAGGATCCCCGGTCCGGCGACCGGCGGACGATCATCGTTCGCATCACCCCGTCGGGGAAAGACGGTAAGCACGGTGTCTGCGGCCTGGGCATCGGGCGGCGCGACCGCAAGATCAGGCAGGCCGTCTTGCGCCAGGTCGGCTGTCGCCATCCCGTCTGCTGGCGCGCCATGCCCCGCCCCGCTCTCGCAGGACAGTGCGAATAAGGACCCGATCACGACGGAGACGACGGCGACGGAGAGCAAGGAACGGCGGCGGGCTGGCATGGGCCGCGAACATGTCACAGCGCTGCGCGTGTCGTCCAAACAACACCGCCGGCCAGGCACCCAGCCGGGCGGCCTAGCGCAGGTAGCCCCGCACATCCGCGAGGCTGCGCTGGCTCTGCGGGTCGCGGAGAGCGCTCTGCGCGGCATCGAGCAGGGCGGTCAGGTAGCGGTGGTGCTGCGGATCGTGCTTCTGCGTCGGGCTCCAGGTGGTGAAGCGGTGGACCAGGGGGCCGCGCTGGGACTCGCAGCGTACCGGCATGCCATCGCGCCCGGTGTCCCTTCCGTGCGCTGAGTCGGACGGCAGCGAGTAGGGATCGACGGCCTGCACTACCGCCATCAGCCGAGAAAGCGGCCCGCGCTCGACATCGGCCAGCTCGTGAAGCGCGACGCCTAACGCACTCTCGGCGCTGGAGAGCGGCGCGAAGCCGCGGAAGCCCAGCTCGTGCATGATCGCCGAGCGCGTCCCGCTGTGCAGCACGGTCCACTCGATCGCGGTCCACGGACCCTCGGCGTCGGCCACAAGGGTCAAGCAGCAGTCGCGATGGAAGGTCGGCGAGAACAGGGCCCGCAGCGCCCAGGCCCGCGGATCAGCGCTCGGTGATAGGGGCTTAAGGCCCATCGCCTTGAGCAGGAGCGCGGTGTAGCGCGCCTCATCGAAGCCCATCGCTACACGCCCTCGCCCGTCGCGCAGCGGCGCTGCTTACGACAGATCGACATCGGCCCTCGCGCCTCGCCCGGCCCGCGCGTGCGCGCTGCCCCAAAGCTGCGCTTCGATGAGCTCGCAGCACAGCTCGTTGATGCGCTCGTGATCGGGCGTGTGCGGCAGCGTGCAGGTCTGATACAGCGCCGACAGCTCGGCCTCTTGCTGGCGCGCGAAGTCGAGCAAGCGCTCGTAAGACCAGGCGCCGGCCCGGATGGAAAGAAGCTCGGCCGCGTCGGGGCGGCGGACGCGGATCTCGCCCAGGGTCAGGATCTCGCGGCACATGCGCATCAGCCGGACCAGGTGCATGCCGTGCTTGGTGTCGTAGCCGTGGCGTCGCTCTAACTCGGCCCGCGTCTCGTTGCGCTCGTCGCACCACTTGCGGTAGCTGTCCCACTCGCGACTCTTCTGCGCGTACTTGTGCTCGCGATCGAGCAGCTCGATGAAGTTGTCATCGAGGCCAATCGTGCGACCGGCGGCTCGCAGGCGCGCCTCGTCGCTGGCCAGCCCCATCGCGGTCAGCGTGGCGACCATGCGCTCGCGCAGCTCGATCAGCGCTGCCGAATCCGTGACATCGATGCCAAAGGTCGGCAGCGTGTTTTCCCACTCGGCGACTTGCTTGCGGATCAGCGCCTCGGCCGCGGCCAGCTGATCCTTGGGGATGATCGTGCGCTCGGGCAGGCCAAAGTCCCGTCGCTGCGGCGGCGCGCTCGGCGGATGCAGCAGCCAGCGGCGGTGCGATTCGATGCGCTTAAGCTGTGCGGTGGCGTAGCCGCTGAACGTGTACTTCGCCTTCTTCGACAAGAAGAGATGGCGGTGCGCGCGCAGCTTCCGCCCGCTTTCGCTCTGCTGCAGCACGTCGCCCTCTTCGACGAACACGATCTCCAAAATGTTCGGATTGGCATCGGCGGCCAGCGCCATGTACTTGCGCAGCTCATAGACGACGAGGTCGGGCTGCTCGGGCTGGGTCGCGGTGGCGGGGCTGCCGCGCTCTTCGTACTGCTCGACGCGGCGCAGCCCCAGGATGTGATCGCGCGGGGGCACAAAGACGCCGCGCAGATCGATGTCCGAAGTCGGCAGCGACGTGCCGTAGGCGTGACTGCCGGCCCGGACCAAGAGCAGGATTCCGGGGTCGACCTGCGCGCGCTTCATCGCCCGGCTCCGCGCCGCGCGGTGAGCCGTCGGGCCGAGCCGCGACCCAGCGAGCACAGAAAAATCAGAAGCCTGGGGGAAGTCATCTCCACGTCCTTGGTCGGTGTGGGGCGGCTACAGCGGTGGGCTCGCCAGGAACCCGAGGCAGCGGCCCGAATGCTCGGATGGCCTGAAAATTGTCGGCGGTGGCAGCCGGGCAGGGCAAGCCTTTTGTCGCCCGCCCGCGGCCGGCTGGGGCGGCCCCGGTCGCGGCAGATTTTGCGCGATTTCTCGTCGCTGCCGACGATGCAAAGGCGTGTCCAGCCGCCGCCCCGTCCGCGTATGATGCCGGCATGTCATCCATCGCTCGGGGCGCTGGCTTTGCGGGCTTGCTGGCCTTGCTCCTGCTGCCGGCTTTGGCCTCTGCCGAGACCCCACCTTTGAACACGGCCCCGACGCTGTCACCAGCTGACGAGCTACGCGCGCTGAAGGAACGCCTGGCTGCGCTGGAAGCCCGCTTAGGAGCCAGCCCGCAAGCCGCGCCGACCCCGGCTGCCGCCGCACCGAATGCCCCGGCCGAGCCGTTTGCCTTTGGCGACTTCACCTGGCTCAACGGCAACAACCGTCAGAGCCGCGCGCTCCTCGACAGCCCGTATCTGACGGGGGGCCTGGTGCTGGATACCAACTACACGTTTTCCTTCAACCAGCCGATCGATCACACCATCGTCGGCAGCACCATCACGGCCCGTCACAACGAGCTCAACCTGGCGATGGTCAGCGCCGGTGCCGACTTTCATCACCAGAACGTCCGCGCCACCCTGACCCTGCAGTACGGCAGCCGCCCCAACCTGGTGCAGAGCAACGACGGCACGACGGCGCGCGGTCAGTACAACCTCACCGAGGTGCACAAATACATCCGTGAGGTGAACTTCGGCTATCACTTCGACGTCCTGCACGGGCTGAATATCGATGCCGGTATTTTTATGTCCTATATCGGCATGTTTAGCTATCTGAGCTTTGAAAACTGGAGCTATCAGACCCCATATACTGCGGATAACACTCCCTGGTATTTTGAAGGGGTTCGAGTGCAGATTTTCCCAACCGAAAAACTGAAAATCGAAGTGTGGGTCGTCAATGGCTGGCAGTCATATTCCAAATATCATGAGACCCCCGGCGGCGGGCTGCAGTTCTGCTATCGCCCCCTAGAGTGGTTGTCGTTTGTCAGCAATGACTATTTTGGGGTCGAGACCCGCGATGACCCCGGGCGGGTGCGGTTTCATACCGACAATACCCTGCAGCTTCGCTATCTTGAGCGCCCCGATTCGCGGGTGATGTCGCGCGCCGC
>DAORCZ010000408.1:0-7245 GCA_035345735.1 Pseudomonadota bacterium
TGCGGCGGCTGGGCGAGTTTATTCGCTATGGACGCAGCCGTGGGGTGGCGATGGGCCTGTCGACGAACGCCACGTTCCTCGATGCTGCGCGGGGTCGGCTGCTGCTGGAGAGCGGGCTCGATTTTTTGGTGATCTCGCTCGATGCCGCCTCGCCCGAGACCTATGCCCGCATCCGTGTCGGTGGAGACTATGCGACGACGCGGGACAAGGTCCGCGACTTCTTTGCGCTGAAGCGTGCGCTGCCGAACCACACGACGGTGGTGCTGCAGCTGATCGCCATGGACGGCAACCAGCACGAGATCGCGTCGTTTATCCGCGAGTGGAGCGACCCGCTTTTCGATGGGCAGGTGATGATCAAAGAGGTGCGCGACTGGGCCGGTCAGGTGCGCCTGCGACTCCCTTCCGGAGCGACGCCAGCCTGCCTGTCGCGACAACCGCCCTGCCGCATGCCGTGGAGCGAGTTGACCGTGCTGTGGGACGGTGCCGTCGTTCCTTGCGCCAATCACTTCGAGAAGATCAACGTCCTTGGCGACCTGCGCAATCAGAGTGTGGCCGAGGTCTGGAACAGTCCGGCGATGCAGCGCCTGCGCGCCGCGCACCTTTCCGACGCCGTCGCTGACGTACCGGTCTGCGCCACCTGCTCGCGGCATGCCTTTGACGCGGCTGACTTCGTGGCGGTCGACCAGCTCAGCCAAAGGCGGCGCAGCTATGCCAGCCGCGACCTCACGCCACGGCCGGGTCTATCGTAGCGGCAGCGACGGGAAAACGTAGAAGTACGAGACTCGCGTGCCGGCCTCGGATCGACTACCTAGCGGCCTATTCCAGCTGGGTCACGCGCCAGCGACCTTCTTCCAAGAGCAGGCGGGCCTCACGCTGATCTCCGACGGGCAGGCGGGCTTCGTTGCCGTTGGGGCTGAGCTGGATCGGCTCGCCCAGGTGCTGGCGCAGGGCGGTAAGCTGACGGGCGATGTCGGCCTGCGCGGGGCCGGTGAAGCGCTTCTCGATCTGCTCCGCCGAATAGGGTGGGCCGGCAGCCGGGGCGGCCAGGGAGCGCGGCAAGAACTGGACGAGCACATCCCAGCGCTTGCGCTCGACGGCCAGCAGGAACGATCGCAGGGCTTGCTCAGGCGTCGCCTGCGGGTAGAACGACAGCGGGTTGCTGTCGATGAGGTAGGTCGGGCTGCTGACTCGGCCCTTGCGGCCCGTCGCGGCCTGGATCAGCTGTAGTTCAGAGCCATCGCGAAAACGCATGGTGGCGCTGAAGCGCGCCTTGACCCCCTCGCCGCGGCCGGTGGTCAGATAGGCGCGTAGCTCGTCGCGGGCGGCGCGGAATTCGGCGCGCTGACGCGAAAGGATGCGGGCCAGGCAGACGCGGTCGCACGCCCGCTGCACCGATTCGTCGAGGAGGGGGTAGCAGGTCTCGACATCACCGGCCGCCGCAGCGTCCAGGTAACGCAGCGCCGTGGCCAACGGATCGCGATCGCTGCTGCGGTGACAGCCAGTATGCGACGAAAGCGCCAGCCCGCATGCCAGTAGCCAGCCCCAGCGGCGGATCCTGACCGACGACGGGAGTCGACGACTACGCATGGGGTAGGGACTCCGGCTGCTGGGCGACGCGGGCTCTGGCCACGGCTCGATAGTACAGCCCGGCGAGCAGGAACAGACCCAGGCAGACAGCGGCAAGCTGCGGTGCGCTCCACAGCACGGCGACTAGGCAGACGGTAGCTAGCAAGAGCGCGACGGCGGGAAAGACGGGATAAAACGGCGCGTGATAGGGACGTTCGAGCTCGGGGGCGCGTCGTCGCAGCACAAACAGCGAGATCATCGACAGCACGTAAAGCAGGGTCGCCCCGACGGCAGCCAGAGTAATCGCCTGGTTGGTATCACCGAACCAGACCACGCCCAGGCCAAAGATTGCCGGGCCGATGACCGCCCAAATGGGCGTACCGCGGCGCGGGTGGAGGCGGGCGAACAGCGGCGGCAGATACCCAGCGCGAGCCAGCGCGAACACCTGTCGCGAGTAGCCCATCATGATGCCGTGGAAGCTGGCCAGAAGACCAAAGAGGCCGATGTAGATCATCATGTGCGTCAGCGGATGCCCCGGTGACAGCACCTTGGCCATGGCCCGCGGCAGCGGCGAATCATCCTGCAAAAGATCGCGCCACGGCGTCACTCCGGTGGTGCACAAGAGCGTGCCCAGCGACAGAGCGACCAGCGTGAGCAGGCCGGCGACATAGCCCTTGGGGATGTCGCGCTTGGGGTTTACGACCTCTTCCGCCGACATCGCCACGCCTTCGAGCGCAAGGTAGAACCAGATCGCAAAGGGCAGCGCCAAGAAGATGCCGCGAGCGCCAAACGGCAACATGGGGGGCGCGAAGATGCGCGCGGTCTCGACGTGGGGGCCGGTGATGGCGAAGAAGACGCCCAGCTCGAAGACGGCAAGTGCCGTGACGAAGAGCTCGAAGCGCGCGGCCAGCTCGACCCCCCAGCAGTTCAGCGCGGCGAAGGCGATAAACGTCACCGCGGCGACGGCTTTGACCGGCATCCAGGGGACGCGGAACTGCACATAGCTGCCGATCGAAAGGGCAATCGCCGGCGGCGCGAAGACGAACTCGATCAGCGTCGCCACGCCAGCCAAGAGGCCAGCTACGGGTCCCAGCGCATGCCGAGCGTAGGCATAAGGACCTCCACTGTGTGGGATGGCCGTCGAGAGCTCGGTGTAGCTGAAGATAAAACATATGTACATCAGCGTAACTAGGCCGACCGCGATCAGCAGACCTACGGGGCCAGCCTGGCCGAGGCCCAAGTTCCAGCCGAAGTAGTCGCCGCTGATGACCAGGCCGACGGCGATGCCCCACAGGTGGATCGGCCGCAGCACGCGCTTTAAGTGCCCGCCGGGCTGGGCATTGGGCTCGGCACCGGTCGCGGGTGGGGTTGGACGATCGGCGGGATCGGGCGGATGGTTCATCAGCAAGCCTCGCTGGCCATGTACCACCGACGCCGGTGTCTGCGCCATGGGGACGGTGCGGGGGCTCGACAAGGCCGATCGACGCGGTCTGAGCTGGGCTGCTAGGCTGTTTGCTATGGCGGAAACAGAAGGCGTCGGGGCGGTCGCGCGGCGTCGCTTCATCGTCGCATTCTGGGCGGTGCTGCCGCTTGGGCTGGTCGTCGCGATCTTCGTCTTCGTGCTGCGCGTTGGCGAGCCGCTGCCGTTTCCCCGCCACCGCCTGCCCGCCGAGCCCTACCAGCCCGATCGCTGTACCTGGACCTGTCACAACCACGGCTGCCGTCACGCGCCGCGGCTGCCCGACTTCCTGAGCGCGGACGACGGGCTGTTTGGTCAGACGGTACACGGCCTGCACTGGCTGGGGCGACGGGCGATGCCCAGCCGTCCGCAGCAGGGCTATGGGCTGGTCAATCTGGTGCTGTTTTGTCTGCTGTGGCCGGCGCTGATGTGGGGGCTTTATCTCAAGGCGTTGTCGCAGACCCTGGCCCTGCGCGAGCTAGGACGGCGACTGCGGAAGCCAGGCCACAGCGGGACGGAATCGGCGATTGCAGGCGGGGGGCGGGATGTCCGCTAAGCGGGGGCGATCGTGGAAGCGCTAGGGCTTGCGGTGTATGCCGCCTGCGTCGATTTCTTGCTGCGGGTCTCGGGCTGGCTGCACATCACCTACCGCGATGCCAATGCGGCGATGTTCTTTCTGCTATGGCCGCTGGTCACGGGGATCCTGGTGCTGCTGATTGCGGGGCAGGGGCTGTGGCTGTGGCGGCGCAAGCGAGCGCTGGCCCGGCTCGGCGGAGTGAGCTCACAAAAGGCGGCGACGCCCTCGCCCGAGATCGCGATATCATCGCGACGATGAGCACGCAGGTGCCAGGCGCTGTCGAGCCAGGGGTGGGGGCCGATGCCTGATTGGGAGCAGAGCGGTACGCACCGCTTCGCCGAGCAAGACGACGTCCTCTTGTGGGAGCTGCGCGGCCCGGTGTTGCTGCCCGACGTGCTGGATTTGGCGCAGCGCAATGTGCGGATTCGTCGGCAGTATGGCTACGTCCTCATCCTCATCGACGGCACCGCGGCCGGGACGATGGTTCCCGAAGCGCGGCGCCGGCTCATCGAGATCCGTCGCGCCGATCCGGACGCGCTCACCCGCTCGGCCGTGTACGGGGTGGGGCCGCTGTCGCGGGCGCTGGCGATGATGGTCAGCCGTGCGATGCAGCTGGTGGTCAAGTACGAGATCTCGATCCACCTCTGCAGCTCAGAGAGCGAAGCGCGCACGTGGCTGGACGCCGAGCGGAGCGTGATGCAGGAGCTGGCCAAGGCCCAGCTGGGTCGTCGCTGAGGCGAGGTCGCGGCAGGGACCTCGCAGACCATTTGGCGCACCCGACAAATCCGTTGACAGCCCAGAGCAGATCCGATTAACTGCCCAATACCTAGCGCGTTGGCGCAGGTTTTCCGGTGTAGCTCAGTAGGTAGAGCAGGTGGCTGTTAACCACCGGGTCGGGGGTTCGAGTCCCTCCGCCGGAGCAGTAAGGGGGTAGCGCCGAAAGCGCGGTTCTTGGGTGGTTCCCCCTGCATGGCTAGTTCGCCCGTTGTGGCGGCTAGCGAGTGGACGGGGGTAAGAACGGAGCCCTCGTTGAGCCGCCTCGGGGCGGTCGGCCGCTGCCGTATCGACGGCGCAATCGGGGACTAGTCGCGGTTCGTGCCCAGGTCGTAGACGCTGCGAATGTGCGCGAAGTTTTCGTCGAAGTTCAGGTTGAGGTTCTTGAGCAGGCCGGTGCGGACATCGACGACGCAGCCATGCACCTGGGGCTCGCCACGCAGCAGGAAAGATCGCTGGAAGGCGGCGGTCTTGATCACGTTCACGCACTGCTCTTCGACGTTGAGCTCGACGAGGCGGCGGTAGCGGGCGGGTTCGTCACGGATGCTGGTCAGCTCGTCGAGATGGGTGCGATAGACGTCGCGGATGTTGCGCAGCCAGGGGTTGAGTAGCCCGAGATCGCGAGGCTGCATCGCCGCCCGAACGCCACCGCACTCGTAGTGCCCACAGACCACGATCTGCTTCACGCTGAGGTGAACGATCGCGAACTCGATGACGCTGAGCGCGTTGAGATCGGTGGCCGGCAGGACGTTGGCGATGTTGCGATGGACGAAGACCTGGCCCGGCTCGGCGCCCAAGAGATCCTCGGCGGTGATGCGACTGTCGGAGCAGCCGATGTACAGCATCTCGGGTCGCTGGCCAGCCGCGAGGCGCTCGAAGTACTGCGGATCGCCCTGCAGCTTGCGCTCGGCCCAGGCGCGGTTGTTTTCAATCGCGCGCTCGATCGAAAGCGGCTCGCTCATCAGCGGACCTCCGAGCTTGGCAGCGCGGCGCCACGAAAGTGTTTGGGCGAACAGGCGAGCGTGAGCCCTGGTGGTCGGATAGAGAACTTTGGCGTGACGAGCATCGTGACGGGCGGGATGGTTATCACGACATCGAGTCGGCGACAGGCGGAAAAACGCACCTGCGCCTCGACCGCAGGTTGGCCCGGCCTAGGGCAGCGGGCTGAGTGCAGTCATCAGTCGCTCGGCCGCCGCCACCGAGGGCTGACCCAGCATCAGCTTGTCGACGGCAATGCCGTTGCGCGAGCGCCAGCCCACCAGGCTGACGGCTCCGCCAGCTGGTAGCGGCGAGTCGGCGCGAAGCTGCGCGATCTGGCCGGTGAGCGTGTTGCGGACCTCGGCCACGAAGCGGGAGCCCTGGCCATACAGCAGCACGTCGTAGGCGGTCTCGACGCCGCTGTCCATGGCCAGCGGGGCCTGCGCGTAGTGAACCCAGGAATCAGGCCCGGTGCGCGTGCGCAAGCTGACCTGCGCGGCATTGCCTGAAATGAGCAGCACCATGCCCGCCGTTTCGTACATCGCTGCGTCGGGAATTCGCATGGTCAGCTCCATCGAGTTGTCGCCGACCGGGTCGTTCTTTTGCGCCATCATGCGCAGGCGGGCGCAGATCAGCACGTCGCCCGGCTTGCTGCGCGTCGTCGCTGGGCTGTAGTTTTCCCACCAATCGGCGGAGAGCGGGTGTGGGCCGAAGCTCAGCGCGCCGCTGCTTACCTGCGGCTTGGTCCAAGCGGTGAGCCAGCCCTGCTCAAACGCCATCTGGCTGCTGAAGTCTTCTGGCTTGGTCCCGTCGGCAAAGAGCTCCGGGCCGCAGCCCGGAAAGGCGCTAAAGATGCGGGGCACCATCGCCAGATCGGGGCTGGGCGTGGCCAAGTCAACGGGCACATCCGGCGGAGCCTGGCCGCCGCCCGAGCTACAGCCAATCGCGCCGCAGAGCAGCAGCCAGCCAGCGAACCGCGACGCTGATCGACAAAGAACGCGACGCTGGGTCGCGTCCGAAGAGTGAGCAGGGCAGATCGACGATCGATGCAGCGCGGGCATGGCGAGACGGCTCCTTTGCGAGGATGGGGACGATCGACGCGCCGCGCTTATATCACAGACGACGGGAGCCTCTGCGGCGCCCAGCCTGCCCGCTCTGCCGCGCGCTTTCTAGAAGTCGAGCGGCGAAGCGCAGTCGCGGGGACAGCTATCCTCGCTCTCGCGGCCTTTGCTGCGGCTGACCGTGTAGTGGCTGCCGTCGCTGTTGAGGCTGACCGTGCCGTTTTCATCGGTCCGTACCCAGCGCAGGCCCGAGCGCGCCTTGAGCTTGGCCATCGTTTGGCAGTGCGGCATGCCGTACGAGTTGGTCTCGCTGACGCTGATGAACACGTACTGCGGGGCGACCGCCGAAAGGTAGCTCGTTCCCGTCGAGGTACAGCTTCCATGATGACCGGCCTTGAGCACCGTGCTGCGCAGCCGGCTCGGATCGGCGTCGAACGTGGCGCGCTCGGCCACGGCCTCGGCGTCGCCCTCGAACAGCATCGAGAAGCGGCCGTAGCGGATACGCAGCACGACCGAGGTGTTGTTGACGCCATGCGAGTCATCGCTCGAGCCAAAGCGGCGATCGTGGGCCGAGAGCACCGTGACCTCGACCGCGGGATCGATCAGCAGGCTGGCCCCAAGTGCGATCGCTTGGTAGTGACAGCCAGCCGCGCTGCGAAAGCTGTTGTAGCCTGCCACGTCGCGCCGGTTGAGCCCGGGATCGAAGACGCGCGGCGCACAGTCCGACGGCAGCATGTCAAGCACGGGGGTCAGGCCAGCGTAGTGATCGTTGTGGCCATGCGACAGCACGGCGTAGTCGAGCCGCGTGATCCCTCGACTCTTCAAATGGT
>DAORCZ010000409.1:0-7240 GCA_035345735.1 Pseudomonadota bacterium
GGCACTCGCGCTGCTGGTTCTATCTGAATCGCGTGCAGAAGTTTTCGCGCCGCCTTGTCGTGGCGCTAGAGACGCTGGACCGCGCCGAACTGGCCGCGGCGCTGTCGCGACCGGATGCTGCCGGCTCCCCGCAGCCGCTGCTCAGCGACGAAGAAATCGATGCGCTGTGGGCCCGGAGGGGGCGAGCGCTCGACTACATCAACGCGCAGATCGAGCGCTACGGTCGTGAAAAGGTGCTGGTGTTCGAGTAGGCGGGGCGCGGCGTTTTTGATCGCAGCGACTAGTGGCCGGTGAAGTGGGGCGGGCGCTTGTTGAAGAAGGCGTTCATACCCTCGGCGAAGTCGGCGGTTCGCAGCAGGCCCATCTGGCCGCGGACCTCGCCTTCCAGCGCTTCTTCGAGGCTGCCGTCGAGTGCGGCGTAGACCGCCTGCTTGATCGCCCGCAGCACCAGCGGCGGACCGGCGGCTAGACGCTGCGCGTAGGCGGCGGCCGCTTCATCATTGTCGACCACGGCATTGAGCAGGCCCAAGCGCAGCGCCTCCGGGGCCGCCACGGTGTCGCCGAGCATCATGAGCTCGAGCGCTTTGCCGACGCCGACCAGGCGCGGCAGGGTGTAGGTCGAGCCGCCATCGGGCATCAGGCCGCGACGTACGAAGAGCTCGGCAAAGCTGGCCCGCGCCGTGCCGACGCGCAGATCGCAGGCCAGCGCCAGATCACAGCCGAAGCCCGCCGCCGGACCATCGACGTAGGCCAGGACGGGCTTGGGCAGGCTGCGCAGCGCGCGGATCACGCCGTGGAAGTAGTGGCGCATGCGCTCTTCGTTGCTTAGACCGGGCACGCTGCCGTCCGCGCTGTGCATCGACTGCACCATCTCGACCGCGGCCTTCAGATCCAGGCCCGAGCAGAACGAGCCGCCGCTGCCCAGGAGCAGCACCGCCCGCACGCTGTCTTGCTCACCGGCGTCCAGCACCGCCTGCTTGAGCGCCGCCACAAGCTCGATCGTGAGGCCATTTCTTGACTGCGGCCGATTGAGCATCAGGCAGCGCACGGCTCCCTGATCGCTGACGACCAGATCGGTAAACGAGGATGCTTCGCTCATCGTGGAATCTTTCTTTAAGGGGGCTGTGCCGGCTGCTGTGGCTGTGCCGGATAGCGTGGCTGAGGGTCCGGGGAAGCCTGGGGCTTATTCTTTGCTTGGAGTCGGGGAGCGGCCGCTGCGGCGGGGCGGAGAGCGACCGCTGGCGGGGGTCTCGGCGTTGCTGTTGGCCGTCGCTGCGGCCCCTCCGCCCTGGTAGAAGGGGGTCGCGGTGTAGGCATCGACCACGCGTGGCAGCAGCGCCTTTAAGACGGCGGCCAGCGGCACCGCCAGCAAGAGCCCGATATAGCCGAGCAGCGTCCCGCCCAAGCTGAGTGAAAAGATGACGCCGACCGCCGATAGACCGATGCGACCGCCGACGGCGCGCGGGGTGATGATGAAGGCATCTAAGAGCTGCACGGCCCCGAACGTCACCAGCACGCCGATGATCGGTCGCAGGCCGTTGGTCGATGCTTCCAAGAGCGCCACCGTCAGTGCCGCCAGCAGGCCGATGCTGACGCCGACATAGGGCACAAAGGCCAGGAAGCCCGCCGTGCAGCCGATAACGATGGCCAGCGGGATGTCGGTGATCGATAGACCTATCGAGTACAGCGCGGCCTGGATGGTCATGACCGTCAGCTGTCCGCGCAGCCAGCCGCCCAGCGCCACATAGATGTCCTGCAGGATGTCACTCACTGTTTGCTGATGACGCGGCGGCACCAGCGGGCGCAGCGCGTCCTTCATGCTCGGCATGTCCATCAGGAAGGACACCGCAAAGATCGGCACCAGGAGCACGGTGATCAGGTACTTGAAGAACCCCGCGACGCTGAGCAGCGCCGAACCGACCGCCACCGAAATCTGACCGGCTGCCCCGCGCGCCCACTCGCCGATTCGATCGGAAAGCAGGCGGACGTAGTCGTTGACGTTGTGGGCCCGCGTCTTTAACACCTTGCCCAGAAGCGGCAGCAGCTTGTTGTCGAGCAGCTTTTTATAGGCCGGGATCTGCTCGGCAAAGTGATCGAGCTCGCGGCTCACCAGATAGGGCAGCGTCGTCGCGATCAGCGTCAGAAAGCCCAGGAAGACCAGGACCATGCCGCCGACCGCCAGCCAGCGCGGCACGCGTCGACTCTCCAGCGCGCGAACCGAGGGATCGAGTAGGAAGGCGACGACAATGCCGACCCCGACCGGCGCCAGGGCCAGCGAGAGATAAGAAAGGACGCTCCAGGCCAAAACAACCAGCCCGATATAAAGAACCAGGCGGATTAGAAATAGCGTCAATCGTCGATCGTCAAACATGCCAACGTATTATCGCTAGACGACGTCCGAGGAAAATCGCTTTGTGGCGGCAATCGCCTTGCCTGCCTCGGCTCGTCAGGAAATGGGAGACACGGCATGGGTGCAGAGCGAGAGGTCGCCAGCAAGGACAAGGATGGCCAGCGCAGGGGCGGCGGAGCTTTTGGCGGGCACGGGCTGCCTGGGCATCGTCGAAAGACCCTGTCGCGCCGTGGGCTGCCGCTTGTGCTCTGCCTGCTGGGCACTGAACTGGGCTGCGCTGCCTACTACGCTGCCCAACGCGGCGACGATGCGATGGCGCAGCGCGATTTCGAGACCGCGGTCAAGGAGTACCGCGACGCGGTCACCCACAAGCCGGGCAATGCCGAGTATCAGCAGAAGCTGCAGGCGGCGCGCGAGGCGCGTGTGCTGGGCTGGCTGGCCGAGGCGGCGCAGTTTGGCAACAGCGGCGATCTCAACCGCGCCATCGCCCGCTGTGAGCTGGCGCTGACCGATCTGCCGGAGCACGTCGAGGCCCGCACCCTGCACGGCAAGCTGACGGCGCATCGCCAGGGCGCGTCCCAGCAGCTGGAACAGGCCAAGGCGGCTCTTTTGGCCCGGCGGGACTTGGCGGCAGCGGCAAGCAGTTTGCGTGGTCTGTTGCCGCTGGCACCGACGTTTCCCGAGGTGCCGGTGTTTGCCCAGCAGGCCGACAACATGCTGCGCAGTCAGCAGCTGGACGAGGGTGCGGTGGTGCAGCTGCAAGGGCAGCAGTACGAGCCCGCGCTGGCGGCGCTGACCGAAGCGGTGCGGCTCGACAGCGGCAACGCAGCGGCGCAGCGGCATCTCGGCGAAGCGCGCGAGAGCTTCTCTTCCGTGCTCGACAAGACCGCCAAAGAGGCGCTCGCCGCCCGGCGCTACAGCGTCGGTGTCCCCGCGCTTGGCCGGGCTGCCGAGCTGTGGTCGAGCACTGGCAATCCCGCCGATGCCGCCCGCGGCGAGCCCTTCCGTCAGCGTGGCAGCGACGTGCTGGCCATGCTGGTCAAGCGCGAGCGCCTAGCAGCCGAGCGGGCCACCAAGCCGCGACTTCTGGGGCTGGCCTGGGCGCACTACAAGCTGGCGATCTTGCTGCAGAGCCAGGCCAGCAGCCTGCGATCAGGACGTGGCGATGTCACGGGGCTGGCGGCGAACCCAGGCACCGATCTGTCGCCCGATGTGCTGCCCAACCTGGAACCCGATCTGCTCTATCCCGTCACCCTCCGCGTCGACGGGGAACCGCCGCTAGCAGAGCGCATGCGGCCGCTTTTGATCAATGGCCTGACGCCTTTCGTCAAGAACAGTCGAGTGCAGCTCGTCACGGGCGAGCGCGAAGATCCGCCGCCGCTCGCCGGCATTGCCCTGCGCCTGGGTCATCCCAGTCTGACGACGCAGCCGGGGCGGGTTGAGGTGCGCAGCCAGACCTATGTCGCGCGCATCGACATGCAGCCCAATCCCCGCTATCGCCAGCTCGTCATCCGCGCCGAAGAGCTAGGCGCGCAGCTGCAGCAGCTTGATGGCATCGTCGCCGCAGCCGGCCAGAATGCGGCGCAGGCCGAGCGGCGTGAGCGACGGCTAGAACACGCGGAGCAGCGAGCGCGTAGCGCGCACAACGAGACCGATCGACGCTATCGCGAGGCCGAGTCGCGCGCCGAGGATCTGAGCCATCGCGTGCGCAGCCTAGAGCGCCAGCTTGCCCAGAGCGAGAGCGAGCTGGGATCGATCGAGAGCCGGATCGCGAACACGCGAGATCCGAGTCAGCGCCACTCGCTGGAGGGCGAGCGCAGCCGTCTGCGCAGTCAGATCCAGAGCCAGCGCCGCGACCTGCAGGAAGTCCGGGGCGAGCGTGCACGCGCTGTGGCCGTCGCGGATCAGCTGCGCCTGCAGCGGACCAGCGGGGCCGAGGTGCGCGCCATCGACAGCGAACATGATGACGCAGAGCGGGCGGCGCGACGGGCGCGTTCGGAACTGGATAGCGCGGCGTCGGATCGCGATCGCATCGCCTCCGAGCTGTCGCAGGTGCGGAGCGCGCTGGCCAGCACGCCGGAGCTGATCGAGGTTCCCATCGAGGCGGAGTATCGCTACTCCGAGAAGTATTTCCTGCGCATCGCACGCGTCGATGGTGGGCTGCGCATGGCCGAAAACGGGCTCGCCACAGCGCTAGTCGAGCAGCCCATCTGGGCCGACTTCCGCATTGAAGACTTCCAGCGCGACGAGCATCGCGTGCCCGGGGCCCCCGACCTGTACATCGCGCCCCATCCACCCCGCTTCCCCGTCGATGAAGAGCTGATCGATCGCGCGCTCGCCGGGCTGTCGAAAGAAACCATCAAGCAGCTGAGCCGGGCGCTCACCGGCCATGGCGCGCGCTTTCTGCGGGCAGCGGCGGCGACGGGCGGGGATGCGCGCCTCAACGCCGAGGTGATGGCGCATCACGCCGCCGCGCAGATCCACGACAAAGAGGGTCTGGCCCGTGCCCAGGCCGATGTCCTGCGCAGCCTGGGCCTGGACCTCGTCGCTGAGCGCGTCAACCTGGCGGTCTTTGACGGACAGTAGCGGGGTTTGCGCGACGCTGACCTAGGGGCTGCTCTTCGGATCGGCGCAGCAGCGAAAGCCGTTCGAATAGTCGTGGTAGCTCTTGGCGTGCGCCACCGTGCGGTACAGGCAGCCGGCGCCGTTGATCTTGGCGTCGACGAAGAAGCCGCCGCGGAAGACGCCGTTGCCGCCCGCGGTGGTGGTATCGACCCACTCGTGCAGGTTGCCGTGCAGGTCGTAGACGCCGTAAGCGCTCACGCACTTGCTATAGGCCCCGCCGGCTGCGACGGTGTTGGGCTTGTTCACGCAGCAGGGGTCGTTCATGTTCTTGCTGGTGAACACGCCGCCGCCCGGGCCGAAGCAGTCGTTGACGGGGTTGGTGGCGCGGCCCTCGTTGCAGGCGCCTTTTTGGTAGGTGTTGCCGTAGGGATAGGTGAAGCGCGATGGGCCCTGACAGGCGGCCAGCCACTCGTCGCTGCTGCACAGGCGCTTGCCGGCCAGCTTGCAGGCGGCCTGGGCCTGCGTGCCACTGATATAGGCCTGTGGCTTGCGGCCGGCGGCGACCACGGCGCGCACGGTCAGCCCGTCGACCACGCGGTCAAACGGCCAGGGCTCAAAGCTGCCATCGGGCCTCTGGCGCTCGACCCCGGCTTCGTAGCGATCGATGCACACACTGCGCGTCGTCGAAGGCACCGGCACGAGCGCCATCAGCGGTGGACAGGACAAGCCGGCCAGGTCCGCGCGCACGATCTCGGGTGCCTCCTCGCGGGCTTGGCCAGCGGTCTCCGGTGCCGACTCTTGTGCGGTCGGATCGGGTTCGCTAGCGACCGCCCCGCACGACGGAAGGGCGGCCAAAAGTCCCCACGAGAACAGAGCCAAGCGAGAGAAAAAGCGGGTGCCCCCAAAAGACGGGTTCGCGACGAGCATGGCGGCACCATAGCAAAAGCCGAGTCGCCGCGGGCAAGGCGCATCGGCGGGATCTTTGCAGCCGCATCCGTCGTCGGATCTGGCCGTGCTTTCGCGCGCCGCAGAGCGGCAAACTCCTGGCTTGAATTGCCCGGCCGAATGCTCGACACTTTGCGCCATGCGTGACGTCGTCATTCTCTCAGGCGTGCGGACTCCGTTTGGCCGCGGGGTCAAGGGCACTCTCAAAGACACCCGACCCGATGACCTGGCCATCTCTGTCGTGCAGGAGTCGCTGCGTCGCTCGCAGATCGAACCCGCGGCAGTCGAAGACGTGGTCCTCGGCTGCGCCTTTCCCGAGGGCGAGCAGGGCATGAACGTGGCCCGCGTGATCGCCATGGGGGCTGGCCTGCCGGCCGAAGTGCCAGCGATGACCATCAACCGCTTCTGCTCGTCGGGCGTGCAGGCGATTGCCATCGTCGCCGACCGCATTGCGGTGGGGCAGATCGATGTCGGCCTGGCCGGCGGTCTCGAATCGATGTCGATGGTGCCGATGAGCGGCGCCAAGCCCTCGCTGAACCCGCGCCTGGTCGAGAGCCAGCCCGAGCTGTTCACGCCGATGGGCATCACGGCGGAGAACGTCGCGCGCAAGTTCGGCATCACCCGCGATGAGCAGGACGAGTTCGCCTACCAGAGCCACCAGAAGGCCGTCGCGGCGCAGGCGGCTGGCTACTTCAACGACGAGATCCTGCCCATCGACGCCACCGTCTTCGATGAGAGCGGCCGGCCGCGCAGCGTGCGCCTGGATCGCGATGAGCTGCCGCGCGCCGACACCGATCGCAAGAAGCTCTCGGCGCTGAAGCCGGCCTTCGATCCGACGGGCAGCGTGACGCCGGGCAACTCGTCGCCGCTGACCGATGGGGCGGCGGCGGTGGTGCTGGCGGCGGGCGACCAGGTCGGGGGGCGGCCGAAGCTGGGCTACTTCCGCAGCTTTGCCGTCGCCGGCGTGCCGCCCGACATCATGGGCATCGGCCCGGTGCCGGCCATTCGCAAGCTGCTGAAGAAGACCGGGCTGTCGATTGCCGACATCTCGATCTTCGAGATCAACGAAGCCTTCGCCAGCCAGGCGGTGTACTGCGCCAAGGAGCTGGGCGTGCCGGGGGATCGCCTGAACATCCACGGCGGCGGCATCGCGATTGGCCATCCGCTTGGCGCGACGGGCGCGCGCATGACGCTGACGGCGCTGCGGGCCCTGGCCAAGACCGGTGGTCGCTACGGCATCATCTCGATGTGCATTGGCGGCGGCATGGGCGCTGCGGCTCTCGTCGAGCGCGCCTAAGCAGACGACGTTCGCAGAAACGAACGCGCGTTCGCTAGAACGAATCTGATTCGTTTTGGCAGCGCGCGTTTTCTTTTTTGGAC
>DAORCZ010000410.1:0-7228 GCA_035345735.1 Pseudomonadota bacterium
TCAGCGTGAACGTGCGGATCGGAACCAGGTTCAGAAGCGACAGGATGCCGGCCAGGGCCGGCAGGAGAGGCGTCCAGCGCAGGCTGCGGAACAGGAACCCGGCGGTGATGGCCATCATGATGGTCATGAAGATCATCTCGAAGGGAAACAGCCACTCGATCGGCATTCCCAAGGCCACTGCCAGCAGGCGCTGACCGACGTTGCCCAGCATGATGAACAGGCACATCAGCCACATCGTGCGATGAAACGGATGGCTGATAAGCTGCCGCCGCAGAAGAAGACCGCCTGTGCAGATCGCCAGCAGCAGCACTACGCCACTGCCCAGCATGTCGCGCGGCGTCAGCGGGCGATGAAGCTGCCGTAGTTGCTGCATCGCTGAGACCAAAAGCGCAATGGCCAGCAGGAAGGACATGAAGCGTCGTCGCGCACCTTGGCGAGCGGCGGCGTGATCGCCCTGCTCCAGCGCCAGCGTCTCAAGAAGCTGTGTCATCGACTCAAAGCGGGCCGATGGATCAATGCTCAGTCCGCGCAGCAGGGCTTTGTGGATCTCCTCGGGAACCGGCGTGTTGCTGGGCGGTGAGCGCGGCGGTCCGAGGACGCTTTCGGCATGCTCCTTGATCGTGGCACCAGAGAACGGCAGGTAGCCGTACAGCGCTTCGAAGAGGACGGCGCAGAAGCTCCACTGGTCGCTGCGGCTGTCGACATTTCCGCCGCGATACTGCTCGGGCGACATATAGCCCGGCGTTCCCGAGATGATGCCGCTCTGGGTCAGGCGGGGCAGGCGGCCGGGGACGGACTCGCTGGCTTCACTGGTTGGGTCTGCCGACGGGGACAACTCTGGCGCAGCACCCAACCGGGCAATCCCGAAGTCCGCAACCCGCACGCGTCCATCGTTTCCTATGAGCACGTTTTCGGGCTTGAAGTCCCGATGCACGACCGAAGCGCGATGGGCGGCCTCCAGGCCTGAGCCGGCGCGCAGATGCATGTCCAGCGTCTCTTGCCAGGAGTGACCGCCGCGTTCTTGCCAGGCCAACAGGGTCTCGCCGTCGACATACTCCATGGCGATGTAGACGAGTTGATCGGATTCGCCGACTTCGAAGACCGAGATGACGTTGGGGTGCGAAATGCGGGCGATGGCGCGGGCCTCGCGCAGTGTCCGCTCGCGGATCTGCCCATGCGCATGGGTCGGGCTGTGGACCAGCTTGAGTGCAACGCGGCGATCGAGCTTTTCATCGTAAGCCGCGAAGACCGAGCCCATCGCGCCTGCCCCCAGCGGGTTTAGCAGGACAAAATGGCTGAGCTTCGTCGCCGACACCGAGACGACCGGCCGCCCATGTTCGATCGCGGACGAGGCGGATTCACCGACTGTTGGCGCTTGCGATGAGCGCTGGACCGCAGCGTCTGGTGCGGGCTCGTTCGAAGAGGTCGACATGGAGTTTCTTTCCGGCGTCCCCAGTGCGCCTCTGTGCTGCGACTGGAATACAGGTCTTGAGCCCCTGCACCCCGCAGTCATCTTCAGGCCCCACCCGGCATACCGTCGCAGCGTTATCTAACGAGGACGCCGAGCGAAAATAGTATCCTAAACCTGCACCCGATTCTTCGGGGGGAGTCCCGAGGATTCAGGGTGGGAGAGTCGCCCAGAGCGGGGACCCCCGGTCGTGAAGATTGCGCAGCGAATATTCGCCCTCCGGCTGCGCCCTCCGACGGGTGAATCCGGCAAAGACCTGCTTAATTGAGCGCGGGCTTGCGCGCCGGAATCTTGCTCATGGCGCGCTCGGCGAGGGCGGTGATGGTGAGCGAGGGGTTGACGCCCGGGTTGGCGGACATGGCGGAGCCGTCGATGACGTACAGGCCGGGGTAGCCAAAGACGCGGTGGTCGCGATCGATGACCCCCTGCTCGGCGGTCTCGCCCATGCAGCAGCCGCCCAGGATGTGGGCGGTGGTTGGGATGCCCATCACCGTCTCGGTGAGCAGCGTCGCAGGATCGCCGTCGACTTCTTTGGCGACGCGGCGGGCCAGATCGATGGCCTCGGGGATGTTGGCGCTGGGGGCCTCGCCTTCGCCAAGCTCTGAGGTCAGGCCGCGACGGAAACCCGTGGTCAGCGAGCGCCCGCGGCGCAGGCGGATGTAGCCTTCGAGGGTGCGCATATAGAGCAGGATGATGCTCTGCTTGGCGAAGTCGGACACCGTCAGCATGCGCAGGGTGCGCAGCGGATTCCGCAGGGTGGTGGTCAGTGCGGAAAAGACGCGCTGCGGCAGCGACTCGCCCTCGGCCAGTGGGCCCACCATGGTGCGGAAGAAACCCGAGCCGGCGGGATAACGTGTGGGTTCGATGTGCGAGTGATCGTCGGTGTGCAGGATCGAGCTGATGGCGATGCCTTCCGACAGATCGAGGCTGCGATCCTGGCTGATGACGCCAATCAGCGACTCAGAGTTGGTGCGCACATAGTTGCCAAGCTGCTCCGAGAGCCGGGGTAGGCCGCGCGGATCCTCCTTGAGGCGCAGCAGCAGATCGACGGTGCCCATGACGCCGCCGGCAAAGATGACGTGCTCGGCCTCGAAGACCTCGGGCTGCCTTCGCGTGTGCTCAGGACCGCTGAGGGCTTCGATGCGGTAGCCGGGGCTCCGCTGCGGCAGGCCCGAGGTCGGGGGCGCATCGGGAAGCGCGCCGAGCGGCGAGACGTGCGTTACCTCGGTCTCGGTGCGGACAGTCAGGCCGCGCTTTTCGGCGAGGTACAGGTAGTTCTTATCGAGCGTGTTCTTGGCCCCGTGCCGGCAGCCGAGCATGCAGCCGCCGCAGTAGATGCAGCCACGGCGCTCGGGTCCCTCGCCGCCGAAGTAGGGATCGGCGACAGACTTTCCCGGCTCGCCGAAGTACACCGCGACCTCGGTCGGCTGTGGTCCCTCGGGACGTCCTAGGTCGGTCGCGATCTTGCGAAACACCTCGTCGATGCGCGTGAGGTGCGGGTTGCGCGTCGCCCCCAGCATGCGCTGCGCCGTGGCGTAGTGCGGGGCAAGCTCGCGCTGCCAGTCGGCGAGGTGGCCCCACGAGCTGGCGCGAAAGAACGATGGCTTGGGGACGGGCAGGGTGTTGGCGTAGACCAGCGAGCCCCCGCCGTAGCCGACGCCGTGCACGACGGTGAGGTGCGGCAAGAAGGACATCTTGAACAGGCCGCGCAGGCCCAGTTCTGGCACCCACATCCAGCGCCGCAGATCCCAGTTGCTCTTGGGAAAGTCATCCGGCCCAAAGCGGCGGCCCTTTTCCAAGAGCAGGACGCGGTAGCCCTTCTCGACCAAGCGCAGCGCCGAGACGCTGCCCCCGAAGCCCGACCCAATGACGATGAAGTCGTAGCGCATGATCGAAAGTGTATCCGACCTGCGCGACTTCCGGCGGGGAGCTCGGCTAGGAAAACTCGCGCAGGATCTTGGGATCTTTGGTCACGCCGAGGATCATCGAGCAGCGACTGCAGACGAACTGCGCATACCGAGGGCTGGGCGTGGCCCCGAGCAGTAGCATCAGCCAACCGGCGGTGGTGTATTTCGGCTCGGGGTGGACGAGGGGATGCTTGATGTCGTGCCCGCAGCGGCACGTCTGAGGAAAAGTCGATGAGGCCACGGCGGCATTCTGCCAGCTTGGGACGGCGACGACAATCACCCGACGACAACGATGACAACAGCGATGACGATAGCGGTGGCGACAGCGATATAGTGGCGCGATGGAACTACGCGAAAAGATTGCTTTGATCACGGGTGGATCGACGGGCATTGGCCTGGGCTTGGCGCGACGGATGGTACAGGCCGGGGCGAGTGTGGTGCTGGTCGCGCGGGGCGCAGACAAGCTGGCCGCGGCAGCCGATTCGCTGCGAGGGGAAGCGACGGTGCGCAATGGCCAGAGCCGCGTCCTGACCATTGCCGCCGATGTCGCCGATCGCGCTACGCTGCATGATCTGCCGCAGCGGGTGGTGAGCGAGCTTGGGGGGCTGGACATCCTGGTCAATAACGCTGGCCTGAATCACCGCGGGCCGGCGATGTCGGTGACCGCCGAGCAAATGGCGCAGGTCATCGAGGTCAACCTCGTGGCGCCGATCTATCTGACGCGGCGAGCGCTGGATGTGCTGCGGCCCGGGGGCGCGATCATCCAGGTCTCTAGCCTGGCGGGCAAGGTAGGCTTCGCGAAGCAGACCTCGTACAGCGCGAGCAAGGCCGGGCTGCGCTTCTTTTCGCGGGCGCTGGGCGAGGAGCTTGCGCCGCGCAACATCCACGTCATGTGTGTGAATCCGGGGCCGGTCGATACCGACTTTTTCGGCGATATCCGCAGCGCCGCTGACCTGACCTTTTCGCAGCCGATGTCGACGGTGGAAGAGGTCGTCGATGCCGCGCTGCGTGGGCTGGCTCTGCGCCAGGCCGAGGTCGATATCCCGGTTGCTTCCGGCTGGCTGGCGACGCTGGGCTACCTGTCCCCCGGGCTCACGCGGCTGCTTCTGCCGCTGATGGAGGCCCGCGGCGCGCGCAACAAGGCAGCGTATATGCGACGCAAAGGGCAGCTTTGAGCACTGAATCCTGGCTGCCCCGTTCCGTCTATCGACCGAGGTAACTCGCATGGTTGAGCTGTTTGTCTGGCTGGCCTTGGCGGCAGC
Source organism: Pseudomonadota bacterium (assembly GCA_035345735.1). Lineage (GTDB taxonomy): Bacteria > Myxococcota_A > Polyangia > Palsa-1104 > JAEUJZ01 > JAEUJZ01. The sequence goes on from DAORCZ010000410.1 coordinate 4,638, forward strand.
CACTCCCCAGAATCCGGTGCCGACCCCGGCCGAGCAAGCCTGTCGCAGCGACGCAGACTGCGTGAAAACGCAGCTCGACTGCTGTGGTTGTTCGGCGGGGGGCGTGGCGGTGGCGGTAAACAAGCGGGCCCAGTCGCGCTTTGAGCGTCGTCGTGCTCGGTCCTGCGGCGAGTCCGTCATGTGCGTCGCTGCGATCAGCAGCAGCTGGACCTGCACGGGGGCCCCGATTTGCGCCGCGGGAACCTGCCGCATCGCCTGGGCGGTCGGCGGCGCCTGCACGCGCGACGACGACTGTCTGAGCGTGGACAGCGACGCACTATGCAAGCCGCTCAACCAAAGCTGCGGGCCGGCTCGCTGCCTGTCGGGCGCCTGCTCGATTGTTCCGAAGACGCCGTAGTCCGGCCGCCACCGCACTAAAGGCAGGTGTTGATGGCGCGAATGCGCGGCACGAAGCCGCTTTGCAGGATCGGCGCGGACGACACGGCAAAGCGCTGCGCAAATAGGCCGGCCGTTCGGTACTGCACATCGACAAAGTAGGCGGTGGCACTCGACAGTGGCAGGGGGACAAGCCCGTCGTACAGGCCGCCGCCTTTGTCGGAAAGCGGCAGGCTGGCGAAGAGGAAGGCGCTGTCACTACTCCACCACAGGCGAACTTCGTCGATGGCTAGACCGGCGGGGCGATCGACGCGTGCCGTGACGTAGGTCGCAGAGCCCAGCGCGCCTGCCAACACCGTCGGCGGGTTCGGGATGCTGGGATAGGCCGGATCGGCAAGCAGGTGATGGCGAAAGAAAGCACGCTGTCCGCCCTCCGCATGTAGGGTCGCGCGCGCTTCGATGGTGTTCGCACTCTCGCCGCCGGTGAGCTTGTAGCAGCCGTGATCGAAGTTTGCGATCAGGCTGCTGCGCACGCGGCTTGGGGTCGGCAACCCCGCCAGGGTCGCCAGGTGGGCATTGAGCGGAAAGAACTCGTCGCTGCTGCCGTTGACGAGGAGCAGGGCCGCGCTGGTACCAGCCAGGGCCGCGGTGGGAGCGACGAGATCGCGCTGCAGCGTGATCCACTCGTTGGCCGTGGTGCTGAGTCCTGCCTGGCTAAGCAGCGCATGCTGCCAGGCCTGCGGTGAGCGGACCGCCTCGTCCCAGGCCAGCACCCCAGACAGCGGCACGGCGGCCTTGATGCGCGAGTCGGCGCCGCTGGCAATGAGAGTGGCGACCGCTCCCGCCGAAAAGCCGGTCATGCCCAGCTTATCGGCGGCCACGTCGCTGCGGCCCTGCAGGCAGGTCAGGCCGCGCAGGGCAGCGGTGGTATGTCCCCAAAACCACGAGCCGCGGACATCGCCGAGGGTGTCGAACATGCGATAGCCGCTGCCATCACTGGCCGGCTTGCCTTCCGAGGTGTTCTCGGGGCGATCGCCGCCGCCGGGGCCGCTGTAGGCGAGGACCCAGAGGCCCAGCCGTGCCGCACTGCTGACTGCGGCGTTCTCATCGGCGAAGCCGCCCAACCCGTGCGCCTGAACGACGGCGGGTAGACGCGTCGAGCCGAGCGGACGCGCAGCAAATCCACGGATGCGAATGGGGCGCAGTCCGGCCTCGGCCGTGCCCTCGCGCCCGCGCCACTCCCACGACAGGTAGCTGACGCGATAGGCCCGCAACAGCACGCCGTTCTTGTTGACCGTGTGCTCGCCTTCGAAGCGGCAGTCGGCGGTGCTGACGTCGCGGATCGCCGTCAGGTCAAACGGCGGGGCGCTCAGCGCGGAGGCACGCGATGCTGTGGGCTCTGCGGTCAGAGGATCGCTGCTCTCTCCACCGCAGCCGGGGGCCGCTGCCACGAGCAACCAGCCCATACATTGTAGAAACAAGCTCCCAAGCGATTGGTTCATCGCGGCATCTTAACGACGACGAAGCCGTCCGCTGCAGTGCAAATCAAGATGCTGTCGCAGAGCCGAAGATGTCACCGCCCCCCGTCGGCGGCTCGTGCCACAATGCAGATAGCTCGCTTGCCCCAGCCGGGCCGGCGCAGATGGAGGAGGAGGGTCATGGCCAGTCCCATTCACGGTGCCGCCGGGATGCCGACGCGCAAGCGACGCTGTCCGCGCTGTGGCCATGTGCAGACGGTGGCTTTGGTGGTCGCCAAAGAGAAGGTCGTATGTCGGCGCTGCGGCGGCTTGATCCCACCAGAGACGGCCGGCAGCAAGAGCAGCACCGCCAGCAAGCGACGCGGGGGCTGATTTCTTCCCGCATCCAGCGCTTGGCGCGAGGGCTCGCTATTCGGCGGTGGCGTGCAGGAACCAGGCATCTTTTTCGCACGCGCTGATGATGCCGGTCAGGAGGTCGACGGTGTCGGTATCGCCGCTGTGCTCGGCCACGTTGCGAGCAAGCCGCAGGCCAGCCAGGTAGGCCGCGAATTGCTCGGCGAGCAGGCGGGCGTGATCGAGGTCGCGGGTCGTGTCCTGCGGGTACTCGGGCAGTCGGGAGCTAGCGGCCGTGTGACGGGCGGTGCCGTAGGCGCGACCGCCGAGGATGACCGCGCGCTCGGCGATGGCGTCGTTGTGATCCGCGACGTGGCTGGCCAGCGTCTCGAACAGCGGGTGCAG